>CACZIO010000022.1 GCA_902781215.1 uncultured Lachnospiraceae bacterium | reverse complement strand
CTCCGAAAAGTTCATCTGAATAGTCCCGTTCGACTTGCATGTGTTAGGCACGCCGCCAGCGTTCATCCTGAGCCAGGATCAAACTCTCATGTTAAAATGTAACGTTTCCTCAAAAACGTTTAAGATCTTAATATGAAAGAAATTCTCCAGGTCAAAATGGACTTGGCTTCCATTTTTATCCTTTTACTGAATTGGGTTGTTCTTGAATTACTTGATTGCTCAAATGATTCTCGACAATTCATGTTCTCTGAATTTCCTCATTCGCCATGTCGTTTCATGGCACGGTCCTTTAAGATATAAGACCGCTGCTTTCTTTCGAAAGCTTCTAAATATAAGGAATATATTCAGGGTTGCATTTCTGTCTTGTTCTCCTATAAGGTTGGAAATGTGTTCCGGACCCCTGCAGGGCAGGTCTCCGTTTTTGTTTGTGCCGCTCTGTTTTGTTCTGCGCGACAACATTCGATATGTTATCACCGGACCGCGGCTTTGTCAACAACATTTTTCATTTTCTTTTCGGATCTTTTTCAGAAACTCGCAGTTCAGTGCAACTTTTCTGTGCCGGATCCGGCAGGAAATCCTCTGTTGTCCAGCTGCTGTTTTTCAGCAGCGAAATGTATACTACCACTTCCAAATGGCCTTTGCAAGCACTTTTTTGAAGTTTTTAATTTCCGGTCAGCTTGGCCGGAATCACTGATTTTTCTGATTTATTTAGTGCTTCAGTGCGATGAAATGATCACAAAACTCCGAATGATACTATGACTCTGATACTATGACTCATCTGCCTCGGTCAGATGGCTGGATTTCGTTTTGTTTTTTCTGCGTTCCTTCAGCGCCGCGAGCTTCCCCTGCAGTTCTTCCGACAACGTGCCCGCACCGCTGCGGAAAAGACGTCGGGCCGTCTCTCGCAGAACATGTTTTTCTTCCTGATTCATATCCCTGTAAGTGCGGAAAAGTTCTGCTATACCGCGGACCTGATCAGTTGTAATCTCAGAAAGGTTTTCCACGCCTGTTTCATCAAATAATGAAAAGATCGTATCAACGACCTCCCGACGCTCCTCGATCGTCATCCCCCGAATCCAGTTTTCGACTGCTCGTTCCATGAGTAGGCTCAGCTCTGAGACTGCTTTTGCCTCTTCGAAGCGGTTGCGTTTCACCTTCCAGGTCAGTGCGTCGTGCTGCAGGATCCCCTTTGCACTGCTCTTGATCACCTTGTGATAATATCCGCATTCCAGCAGAAGGCCGAAAATGGATTCCTCGGGGATTATGCTGTGGATGCGGGGAAGAATCTCCTGATACTCGCTGGTGTCCGTTACCTCTTCCAGAAGCCCCGGTCCGTCATGGGTATAGACGTCCGTGATTCTGTCCCGCACCCATGCATCACAGAAGGCGGAGGCAAAGACGGCAAAGTTTCCACCCTTGGAATGACCTCCGACTATGATCCGGCTGTTTCCGATGACATTCCGGCCTGCAGAGTTACAGAACATACTGTTGAGATATTCCGCAGCGCTCTTCTGGCCGGAGGTCTCCTTCTGAAAGCCGAAACAAAAGTCCTCCTTCCATCCGATCATGGTATCGTCCGTCCCCCGGAAAGCGACGTAGGTAGTCTCATCATCCAGCAGGAAAGTAATGGCGGACATCTGCTCATTTTTTTCGGAAGAGACCCTGTTTACATAACCCGTCAGGCGCATATGACCAAAGCGGGCGCCGCTGCAGAGCTTATCCAGAAGCAGAGGGGCACGTTTGAACAGAGTTCCGCTGTCCTGAATTTCCTTCATCGTGTGGATATTCCAAAATGCTTGCGCTACTTCGCGGATCGTAACAGATTTTATTTCCTGTATATTCTCATGTAGATTCTCATTTATATTCGTTTCCGCAATTATCCCGGCGCCGGTATCCTGACCGGTCGCCTTCGATTCAGGAAGTCCGGGTACGATGCCTTCAAAGCCACAGTAAGACAATTCCGAAAGTACCAGGCTGTCAACTTCATTGAAAGGATCTGTCGAAAAAGGTATGTCACCTCTCCAGTCAAGATAATCCAGAATATTTGCCATCGCACCTCTCCTTGCCAATGAGCGGTTTTTCGGTTCACATGAACACAATCTTCATTGATCACATAATTGATCACGCTTTGCATCCGTCCTGTCGCTGCCTCATCATTTTAACACATCGGGCTTTATATCACCACGACAGACAAAGGGCACACAGGCCGGCTGCGAAAAAACCGGACGAAACAGCTGTTAACCTGTTTCGTCCGATCTTCTTTCAAATCATATTCAAATCATAGAATCAAGGTCCCGGGTAAGCCCCGCTGCCGGCCAGGGATCACTTGAAATATCTGTCCAGGAGGCCCTTGAAGCCCTGGCCGTGTCTCGCCTCGTCGCGAGCCATCTCGTGGATGCTGTCATGAAGGGCGTCCAGACCCATTTCCTTGCACTTCTTGGCAAAGGCGGTCTTGCCTGCGCAGGCGCCGTTCTCAGCTGCGACGCGTGCCTCAAGGTTCCCATTGGTGGATGCAAAGACCACTTCACCCAGCATTTCGGCATAGCGGGAAGCGTGGTCAGCCTCTTCAAAGGCTGCCTGGCGGTAGAAGGCACCGACTTCGGGATAACCCTGGCGGATGGCTGCTCTGGACATAGCCAGGTACATGCCGACCTCGGAACATTCGCCGGCAAACTCAGCGCGAAGGAAATCCTTCATCTCTTCGTCAAGGTCAGAGGCAATGCCGATCTTGTGCTCGGAAGCCCAGGTCAGCTCAGCGGTCTCATCAACGGGCTCGAATTTGGATTTGGGCTGCTTGCAGATCGGACATTTCCAATCCTCGGGAAGATCCGCAAACTTTACGCCTTCCTTCTCCTCATCGTAGACGTGACCGCAAACACTGCATTTGTACTTCATCTGTTTTCCTCCTGATTTATAATGGTGAATATCTGACAAGGGTGACGGTCCGTGACCGTCACCCCTTGCTGATCTAATATGAAGAGTGCAGTCGTTCAGGAACATCGCGTTGACCGCACCGGACAAACATCGAATCAGTCATCCAGTGACTCGATGGCCTCGACATAGCCCATGAGACGGTTCCTGCGGTCCTTGCCCATGTTATTGTAAGCGTTGATCAGGTGTCCAAGCTCTGTTTTCTTGCCGACGACATACCAGTCCGCGCGGCTCTTGCGGGATCCGTTCTTCTCAATGCCGGACAGAAGCCATTCCGGTGTCACATCCAGAACCTTGCAGATGACCATGATCTTCTCGGACGTGGGATTGGTCTTTTTCTTCTTCCATTCACTGATGGTGCTCTGCAGGATTCCGGTCTCCTCGGAAAACTGTTTCTGGGTCATGTGGAGTTCCACAAGCCTCTCAAAAATCCGTTCGCTGATTGTCATTGTTACCCTCCCTGTTCGCTGCAGTCTGTACAGATCTGTACCAAATTTGCCCGTTCTGCACTTCCCTTCTGCATTCCGTCATATTACGCCGGATGAACCTTCTCTTATTTGCAAGGCACCATCCATTTACGTGAATTATACTACTCTCCGAAAATTTGTCAAGTGATTCACCAAACCTTTTAAAATTCGCGGAAACCTTTCGATTACCTGTATACATATACCTGTATTCTTTTAACCCGGGAAGAGCCACCAGGCCCTGCCTATACTATTCCTATACTTCCTTATTCTCTGTTTTTTGTCAGTCTTTTACTGATTTATTGTATAATAACAGGGATAGCTGACTGTCTGCAGGTCTTTGAGAGGAGGTGTTTCTATGAAAAGGTTTTTAGCGTTGCTGATCGCACTGGTGCTTCTCATCTCACCAGTGTATGCGACATCCACAACTGGTTCATTCTTTGACTTCACGGACGACATTCTGGAAAACGGAGACCTGATCTACTACTTCCAGGAGATGTCCCTGCAGCTTCCCGGCGAGTGGCGCGGGAAGATCATGACAGAGCAGCTGGACAACGGTGTCTCCTTCTATCAGAAATCCAGTCATGAGAAGTACCTGGAGGAAGGCATTCAAAACGGTGGTTTTCTCTTCCAGGTCGGCGCCAGCGTCAACCAGAGCTTTTCGCAGCTGCCCAAATTCGAGTACCTGGGTTTTTGTGAGGAATCGGCGATGAATTACTATCTCCGCCTCCCCACGGACTATCCCGCCTACAATGAGCCGGACATCCGCGAGGAGTACGACAAGATGGCCGGCCAGATCGACTACGTCGTCAAAAACGTGAAATTCTACGGCGACCGCAGCAGCGGCTCAGAGTCATCAGACGATTCCAAAGACGACGCCTCGGGCGATTCGAAACAGAAGGAAGAAGGAACCGCCACTGAAGCCCCCAGGATAGAGACGGTGGAGGATGCAGCTTCCGCCGGGATGACCACCGGCCTGTCGGGCACGGATGCGGTGACGCCCGAAGACGCGGCCGAAAATGCCGGGAAGGCCGGCGCGGACAGCGCCTGGAAAGCACAGGACGTCCGTTATTTCTTTGAGCACAAGATGCTTCCCCAGTATTTCTATGACAGGCCTGAATCGCTCCTGGCCGGCATCTATAAGCAGGGTCTCTATTACCTCTGGGAACTGGTCTGCAAGGAAAACGAGGCGGAGCCCTTCTATGCGGAAAAGGATTATATCACCCACTGGTACACGGACAACAAGACCATGGAGCTGGTCCAGATCGAGCTTCCCGAGCCCGATGCGGCGACTCTCTGCTACAGGATCTATTTTGTCTACGGACCGGATGAGGACCAGAACGCTTACTACACGGTCGAGAGTGATGAATTTGCCCCCGACACCACGATCCTGGGGACCTGGACGAAGGACGGCACCCACAAGATCATCGGGACCATGGATGTCCTGGACAAAAAGAGCAGCGACTACGAGGATGCCCTGAAGAAAGAGGCGGAGCAGATCGCGGAGCTCGCCAACATCTCCGGTGACCTGATCCTGGATCCGGGCGCCCTCTCGGTCTCCAATATCACTGCTTCCTCTGAGAAAGACACCGCTGGCTCTACGGAAAAAGATTCTTCTGCTTCCTCCGACCAGGATGCCGCCAGTTCCGGTCAGAAGGATGAAGCGGAAGCTGTCGGAGAAGGAGAAACAGAAACCTCTACTGAGAGAAACTATGACGCGGAAAGGCTTGCTGATCTGCAGGATATCGACTGCCCCCAGCAGGGCTTCAGCATCAAGGCCGACAAATCCTATGCCTGGGACTACCAGGTCGGCACCGGCATCACCATCTATACGGATGTCAAGGACAGCATTCCCTATGTGATCGTCTACCAGGGCGAAGACCTGATCGCGGAGCCCTTCGAATACATCAACGAGCAGTACACCCCTTATATGCAGAAAAAATACGGGGATGACCTGATCAGCTATGAAGAGGAAAAGGAGTACTCCATCGGAGGCAAAAAGCTCCCCGCAGGCGTCTACCAGTACAAGCTCGGCGACTATACGATCGAACAGGTGAGGCTCTATGATTCCTCCGGCAAGCACACCGTGGCCTATACCGCCAAATATATCAAGGACAAAGGTGAGGACACGATCAAGGCCCTCGACCGCGCTGTGCGGTATTTCCAGGCAACTGACCTGGAGCGCTGAGGATCCCTCCGGAATCGTCCGCAAAATGTCACTGAAAAGCAGTATTGAATAAATTCACCCCAATAAATTCACCCCGGATAAACACCGGCCGGTCGGGCTATATGCCCTTCCGGCCGGTGTTCGGTTTTTGAAAGAAAGCCGCCACATGCGCCCGACTACTCAACAGTCAGCAGACGTGTGGTAACCGTCATGTGACGCTTCATTGTATTCATCCGTTCGTCTGCATGATTCGCGTGTCATGGTCCGCAGGTGTTTACTGCTCAATATCAATATCCCAGTAGTAGAAGCTGTTTTCATCGATCGAATAGTCCTGCTCAACCGTCCCGTCCGAGTATCTGACTTTTCGTATGACGGCGTAGATCCTGTCCAGTCTTGACCTGCCATTGATGGGCATGTAGTCCGTCGTCACCGTCTCACCCGGCCTGACCGTCTTCTCTGTCGTAATGGCATAGAAATGATCCTCGCCATTGAGCCATTCACCCCAGACATCCGTTCCGTAATAGACCACCTCAAAGGCTGTGATCGTTTTGGAATTCGAATAATTGGTGACCTCCATCCGGAAATTGAGGAGATCAGTTGCATCACTGTCCCATTTGTAATCGCAGTAGCTGCCCGGCGGGAAGGCCATCGGGAAATCAGGTTCAACGCCGGAGCTGCTGGTGGACACACCGGCACTGACCAGGTAGTTTCTATTCACATATCCCGCCTTCGATAATTCGGGCGCATAGACCATCCAGAAGGTGGAATCGCTCCTGTCCAGGACGACCACGGGATCTCCCGTATAGAGCTTGCCGGTCTCGTTTTCAACTTTCGTCTCCTTACCGCTGCGCAGCGCCAGATAATTCTTACTGACCTTCGCATACATGAGATTGCTCTCATCGTAGGTTCCCTTGTAGACAAGGTAATTGCCGTTGACATAGCCTACCTTGTGTACCTTGGGGGAATAAACGAACCTGTAGCCGTCCTTCTCGGAAGGGATGGGGCAGGCGACGACAGTCTCTCCCGTATACAGCTCCGCCATGATATTGCTGTCCTCCCCGGAGGGCTTCCTGCGGAGCGCCAGATAGCCCTTTTCCACCTTCACGGTATAGGTCGACAGCACCGGGCTCCATGCAAAGGCGGGCTGGCGCGCCGTGAAGCGGTAACTGCCCGCGAACAGCATGGCAGCGATCAAAAAGACGATACTGTAGAGCCGGATTTTTCTCTTTGCGGATGCATTCGCTTTCATCAATACACCTCCCGAAAAAACTGCAGGCAGAACGCCCTTTAAATATGGCTGTATTACACTTTTACATACATGTCGAAGCGCTCCTGCGCTGAGACACGCGAGGAGAAAGCCCGGGACGGGTTTCTCCGATGCGATCACAGGTGCCTGGGCCCGCGGCACAGGCACCGGAGTGAAAAAAATGCTATCGAGCATTTTTTTCACTCTTATTATATCAAAATATCGACGGCTCTACATGCGGTTTTGCGTAAATCAGACCGTGGAAACGGTTGAGAAATGGTTCAGTTCCATGCCGTTCCCCCTCCTGATGGCGCGAACTTGTCAAAAGGGACTATTTTCTTTTGCTTCTCTTCAACAAGTCTTTGTAGCATTCCGCGTCCGTCTGCTATATAATAACTTCTGGACAGTTTGACTGTCCTCCGGAGGCTGACGGACAGTCCCCGGACAAGGCGAAGCCGCAGACAGATCCGTCAGGTCATTCTACTGCGCTGCGGTTCCGGGGCAAATGAAAAACAGAGAAAAAACAGGAGGTACTTACAATGGGATGCTTTTACTGTGATGAACACCACGAAGGCCGCGAGGGGATCATGTTCAAGGTCGGCGATATGAAGGCCGGCGTCCTGTATCTGTTCAAGGATCAGGCACACAAAGGCCGCTGCGCGCTGGCACTTAAGAACCACAAAAAGGAACTCTGCGAGTGCGATCCTCAGGAGAGAAACGACTTCTGTGAGGATCTGGCGAAAGCTTCCGGCGCCATCAAGAAGCTCTGGGGCTGCACAAAGATCAACCTCGGCTCCTTCGGCGATACCAACCCTCACCTCCACTTCCATATCGTCCCCAAGTATGAGGGCGGCTTTGAGTTCGGCGGCAGCTTTGCCATCACCAATCCCGAGCCCGTCCTGCTCAAGGATGAGGAATATGCGGAGATGATCGAAGCCCTGAAGAAAGAACTGGGCATCTGATCCCGCTGTTGAACAGCAGCTGTCTGATTGATCAGAGATCACAACTTCCTATAAATGAGATAAAAGATCCCGGCAGAAAGAGATGACATAGCCTCTTCCCGCCGGGATCTTTCTTTGTTTCATCTTTTCTGACGTTTTCTCATCAATAAACGATCGGACGTCCTCTGCAGACTGGTCTTTTCAGGCAGCGGACCAGGTCGTGGACTTGATTACGGCATCATCCCGCCGGTCTTTTACACCAGCTCGACCTCCCGCCGCATCAGCCCGCGCAGGGCGGCCTTGAGGATCTGCGCCCTTCTCTTCTGCTCCTGCGTCTCTGTCTTCAGGCTGGTCTGCCCGCCGTCCTTGTATTCCACGCGGACTTCCTCCATGCGCAGGTCCTCTCCTGCCAGCAGGTCGAGGAGCCGGTCCGCCTCTTCATCTGTACAGAAGTCCGCAGCCTCTCCCGCGGCTGTGCCTGTCGCTCCCGCCATCGGGTCTGCTGCGACGCCGGCTGTCAGGCGCTCGATCCAGGCTTTCTCCCTGTCAGAGAGGAAGCGGTCAAATTCCTCGTTTTCTCCGAAAAACTCGTTACCCACATTGTCGTTCCGGTACTGCACTAAAGTTCTGTCCCCCGCCTTAGCGAAGTGGAAGCTGAACTCCCTTTTCAGGTTGGGGAAGGCGGCCGGAATCTCCATGAAGGTGACGGATGCGATCTCCGTCTTCTTCATCATGGAATCATCCGCAGAGGCTGCAGCAGCGCCTTCCGCATCGGCTGCCGCTTTACCTGCTGCAACAGTTGCATCCGTTTCGGATTCGTCCCCTCTGATCCGGACCACTTCCCGTCCCGGCAGAAGGAGGTTCTCGACACGGTTCTCAATGGCGTCTTTCCAGCCGGGGAGCTTTTCCATCTCCTCCACCCAGTTGTCACAGGGGAGCTTTTCAAAAATCTCCAGTTCCTGCGGAGAAGCTGTGAAGCCATGGTTTTTGGCGGTGCGGAGATAGCGGTGGATGAAATAATGCCCGACCTTCTTGCTGGACATATCATAGTAATACGAGAGGCCGCCGCTGGTCTCGTTATCCACGGAGTAGTAGACAAAACCCGTAAACAAGTCCATCTCCAGGCTGCGGACGTACTCGCCCTCCCTTCGATCCAGGACAGCCAGGCACTTTCTGGTACGTCTCCCGAGAGGAATCCGGTAGGAACCTCTCTCATCGCTGTATTCCAGGTAACCTCTGCTGACGTTCGCTTTCATGTCTCCTCCTGTTTTTTGCGGCGTTTTCCCGTCATGACCGTATTTTTCCAGACCCGCAGCCGGCGGCATCACGCGTCCCCGCCCGCACCTTCCCGCCGCGGCGCCGGTCAGTGATATTCCGGCATCCAGCCTTTATGGGCCTCAAAGAGCTCATCGCACATGGCGACGATGTCGTCGATGGACAGCTCCGCGCAGGTGTGGGGATCGAGCATGACTGCCTGATAGACGGCGTCCCTGCTGCGGGTCCTGGCCGCCTCAATGGTCATGAGCTGCACGTTGATGTTGGTGCGGTTCAGGGCGGCGCACTGCTCAGGCAGGTCGCCGATCACAGTGGGCTGGATCCCGTTGCGGTCCACCAGGCAGGGGACCTCGACGCAGGCATTCTGCGGCAGGTTGGTGATCAGGCCCTTATTGAGAACGTTGCCGCCGATCTTTGTGGGATTACCCGTCTCCATGGCCTCCATGATGTAGCTGGCGTATTCTCTGGAGCGCTCATGCTGAAGTGTGGGATTTTTGGTCAGTTCATGGCCGCGCTCCTTCCAGTCCTTGATCTGGCGGATGCAGCGGCGCGGATACTCATCCAGCGGAATGTTGAAACGGTCGATCAGCTCCGGATAGCGGTCCTTGATAAAGTAGGGTGTGTACTCCGCATTGTGCTCGCTGGACTCTGTAATATAATACCCGAAACGGAGCATGAGCTCAAGTCTGACCATGTCGCCGTGGCGGCCGGTCTTCTGATAGAGGTCGTACTCCTCCTTCATCCTGTCCTCCCACTCGCCGGGTCTGGGCTCGCCGTTTGTCAGCATCTGACGGCGCTCCTCCCAGCTGCCGATATCGAGTTTACCGGCGTTGTAGAGGCGGGCGCGGCGCTTGATCTCGGGGTAGAGGTCCTCGCCGTTCCTCGTGCATTCCAGGAGCCAGGCCTGGTGATTGATGCCGGCGATCTTTGCCTGGACCTGGTCATCATATCCCATGCCCAGCTCATTGAGGAGGGTGGGCGCGCAGACCTGCACGCTGTGGCACAGCCCCACGGTCTTGACTGCCGTCTCGCGCAGCATGGCACCTGTCAGCATGGCCATGGGATTGGTGTAGTTGAGGAACCAGGCGTCCGGGCAGACCTCCTCCATATCGCGGGCAAAGTCAAGCATGACCGGGATCGTGCGGAGGGCGCGGAAGACACCGCCCACACCCAGGGTGTCCGCGATGGTCTGGCGAAGGCCGTATTTTTTCGGGATTTCGAAATCCGTGATGGTGCAGGGATCATAACCGCCGACCTGGATGGCATTCACGACATAATTCGCGCCGCGGAAGGCCTCTTTGCGGTTCTCCGCACCCAGGAAGGTCCGGATCGAAGCCTTTGACCCGTTGTTGCGGTTGATCGCCTCCAGCATCTGCGCGGATTCCTGCAGACGGACGGGATCGATATCATAGAGCGATATCTCGCTCTCCTCGAGTGCCGGGGTCATCATGCAGTCCCCCAGTACATTCTTGGCAAATACTGTGGAGCCGGCGCCCATAAATGTGATCTTCGGCATTTTCTTCCTCCATTTCTATTTTCACCAGATTTTCAGAACATAAAAAATGTTCTGTCTGCTAATGATAATATCGATACCGCCTGTTCCAATATGGAGAAATGTGTTCTGTTTATTTCCTGATACTACATTATCTTGCAAAAACTCCCGCCGCACGGCCGCGCAGAGCCCATGCTTACGGGAGTGATCGATTATATCCTACCAGATGAAATTGGACCGCAGCTGCTCGCCGTTGTCGATAAGCAGGTCCTGGCCGGTCATGCTGCGGTTCACGCAGGTCAGAAACCAGCACAGGTCCGCGATTTCCTCCGGCTCCGCCCAGCGGTGGAGAAGGGTCTCGTCGAGACACTGTTCCATGAGGTCTGGAGATTCCAGGATATGCCGGTTGAGCTCTGTCCGGACGCCGCCCGCGGAAATGCTGTTGCAGGTCGCGCCGTACTGGGCGACGCGGAGCGCCACATTCTTCATATAGGCGACGACGCCGCCCTTGCTGGCTGCATAGCGGGGAAATTCGGCTCCGTTGGAGGCGCTGGAGGAAGCCATGAAAACAATGGACCGGATGGACGGCGTCAGACCGTATTTTTCCGTCACTGCAATGGTCCCCTCGAGATTGACCCTGATCTCATCGCCCCCCTCCTGAACACCGGCATTGTTGACCAGGATCTCCACGCCATCAATTTCCGGCAGCTCTCCGGTGATATCGGCGATATAATGTTTGTAGTTCGCATATGGCGTATCAGAAGCGGCCGATCCTTTTGCCTGTGCGATCGTGGCCGGCATGAGATCGATGCCGATGACCTCGTGCCCTTCCTCCAGGTAGCGGAGCGCACAGGCGCGGCCGATCCCGCGCGATGTTCCGGTGATGACAACCTTCATACCCCTGCAATGACCTCCTCTTCAAAATACTCTGCATGTCTGTCCGGTCCGGGGTCCGCAGCACAGGCACCGGAGTGAAAAATCTTGTATCGACAAGATTTTTCACTCTTTCCGACCATGCCGCTCGTAAGAGCGGCAGCCTGAAGAGAAATTCGCGAAGGCGATTTCTCTGAAGGATCTGCAGAGCTTTGGGCCGTCTCGCGGCACAAAGCTCTAAGAGTGAAAAAACGCTATCGAGCGTTTTTTTCACTCTTTGTAGAGCCGGGCGGGGATCGCCCTCAGGAGCGCTGCCACCAGGGCCAGAGAGATCAGGCGGTCAAGATAGTCCGTCAGGATCTGCACGACAAAGACGCTGGCGGTCAGCCCCATTCCTGCCTTGTTGAGGATCTGGACGATCACGGTGGAGCCGGAGGAAGTGATGCCTCCGAACAGAAGGGCCGTGATCAGGGCGCTGGTGATGGTCCCCGGGATGGTGATGATCAGGGCACCCGGAACGATCAACCTGCCCCGCAGATTGAGAGCGCGCGAAACAATACCGGTCGTGAGGCCGAGAATGATCCCGACCGGCATGAAATACAGTGAGTAGATATCAAGCGTAAAGCCCATCACCATTCCGTACAGGAGCGGAGGCAGGATCCCGTAAAAAGGCCCGTAGATCACCGCGATCAGGATCGTCCCGATACTGTCCAGATAGACCGGCAGGTGCAGGAGCAGGGCAATCTGTCCCCCCACGACGTTCAGGGCAATGGCCAGTGCAATAATGCTGAGCTTTTTGGCCGATATGCCGGATTCCTGCACGTTCTGATTCATGCCCTGTCTCTCCTGATTGTTTCCATTCATTTTCCTGTCCTCCAAAGCACGTATTCATCCAGGCGCTTTTTCGCTTAAACATGTTTTTCCCAAATGGTTTCCACAAATGGTTTTGCAAATGATTTTGCAAGAATATATATACAGCCGGGCAGTCACCGCCTGCAAAGGTCCGCCAGAAGATCCGGCGTCTCCCGGAGCCGCAGAAGTTTCGTCAAAAACATACGGAAGAAGCCCTCCGTATCTACTTCTGTCAGCACGATGGCATTCGGAGCATGCCGGTAGAAATCCATACTGTCCACGACGCTCTGGCCCCGCGCCAGGTCTCCCTCTGTCTCGATCTGTACATAGGATTCAAAACCGGAGCAGAGAGCTCTGTCAACAAAATAGGCGACCGCCAGCGGATCGTTGATGACACAGCCGATCAGGTGCTCCCACTCCCAGTGGAATTCCATGTAAAAATCCGTGATCTTCTCGACAAATCCGCCGATCTCCGGATCCAGGCGCTTCATATAGGTCAGAAGATCCGGTGTCAGGACGATCCGTCTTGTGACATCGAGTCCGACCATGTGGATCATCTTCCCGATCCTGTCTGTCTCCCGGTAGACCGCTGCCGCGGCATCCGGATCGCACCAGTAGTTGTACTCCGAGACCGGGGTGCAGTTGCCATGGCTTCGGAAGCAGCCGCCCATGGAGACGATCTCCCGTATCTTACCGAAGGCTTCGGGATCCTGCTCGATCAGGCGGGCCAGGGTCGTCATGGGCCCCAGTGAGATGACGCTCACCGTGTCAGGCCGCTGCCCGCACAGGATCTCCCTGTAAAAAGTAACGGCATCCTTCTCCTGCCGGACGAATTCCGATTCCGGGACCTCCGGCAGAAAGCTTCCGCCCAGACCGTCCGGACCGTGTGTGTCGAGGGCATTGACAAAAGGTCTCTTCAAGGGTCTTTCCGCCCCCCGGAAGACCGGAATGTCCAGGCGATTCATAAAGCGCAGCACCTTTCCGGCATTGCCCATGCCCATTTCAACGGGCGAATTGCCGGCGGTGACTACGATTCCGAGCAGATCCAGTTCATCCATCGACAGGGCCAGCATCAAAGCCAGGCTGTCATCGATTCCCGGATCACAGTCGATGATTACTTTTTTTCTCATTTTTTGTTCGTCTTCGTCTTTTTCCGTGCCAATCAGTAATATGTACAGGCGGGTTCCATTTGTTCACAGGTCAGTTTCGATCCCGCCGGGTCCTCTTCTTTTTCATGCCGGATCACAATCATCCCGCCGGACCTCTTTTTTTACATGTCAGACAGTATTCATGCCGGCGGGAACTCTTTAAATAGAAAAATGCCGCAGGAACCTGCGGCATTAGACATAGTTTTTGTATCTGCCTGTTTTTTATCCTGGGTGGGTCCACGACCAGCATTGCTCCGGGGCTCTACAGAGATATGGCCCGGTCAGCTTTGCAACTGTATCATATCTGCGGTAAGAATACAAGAGCGGAACTCAGGCGGCCTCATCCTCCAGCTCCAGCTGCTGCCACACATCGGGGGCATATTCCTGCATGATCCGGTCAAATTCACCGATCGCGTCATACAGCCGCTCCATGACGGCGTCCGTGCCATAGAGACCATCCGCATTGCGCTCCAGTCCCTCCAGAGTCAGGGGATAGACAGCGGGAGGATTTTCGAGGTCCAGAAGCGGGCATTCCCGCAGCTGTTCGTCGGTCTGATAGACCAGGTCGACAGACATCCAGGAGGAATCATCCATGTCCCGCCACTCGGAGAACACGATCTTGCAGCCGATGGGTGTCCGCTTCTCAATAGCATCGGGCAGCTGATAGTCCTCAACGCCCAGCGCCGCGGTCACACTCGCAATGTTGGAGTCATGTCCGCACAGGAAGGTGAAGCGCCGGCCCGGATCTTCAAGCTCGCTCTGGATCTCCTCCAGCAGGGGATTGGCGAGGTGCGGGGCAGCCAGCGGCGCTGTAAACAGGGTATCTATATAGACATCCTTGATCTCGCTGATCTTCTCCCACTCCTCATGATTCAGCCCCTCTCCGAAGGAAGCCTTGTCCAGATCGGGTTCTTCATAATACTGCAGAACCAGTGCGTCACTGGCGGAGCAGGCATTTTTCAGCGAACTGGTCATCCTTGGCTCCGCATCCGCCTTGAGCTCCAGGGCTGTATCATCTGTCCGGAATCCGGGAACTTCCCCGCTTCGGAAGGCCTCGGAATCCTCGAGGTCCAGCACCCTGGCAAGCAGGTCGCAATTGTCCGAAAGACCTGCAAGTTTCTCCGAATACAGGGTGAGGACCTGGTCGGTGACGGCCTTGGCATAGGCATCATTCATAAAGACAAACTGCGGTGTGAAAACCGGGTCCATCTGATCATATTCGACCTGGGTCTCGGTCCAGGTGTCCGCTGTCGGGAGGAGTCCCGCCGTAAAATATTTGGCAGTAGCCATCGTCCTCTGCTTGGAATTCGCATAGATCCGGACTTCCTCCTCTCCGGGATGATAATTCTCGGGGAAGAACCCCTCCGCCTCGAACCATTTGCGGAAGTACTGTCCCATCTCCGTCTCCAGAACACCGCCCCGGAGAGACAGCTCGGACGGACTGGAGGACCACGCGTGCCATTCGTGGGGCGTCATGGTCTGCAGGGTGGATCCCGACCCGCTGAGCGGGGACCGAATGTTGTGACGGCTCAGGATGACGACCTTGTTCAGGGTATAGCCCTCGTGGGAGAGGCTTGCCGCAGCTGACGTCCGGCTGCCGGATTCCTCCTCCACAGATTTCTGCGATTCCTGCACGCCCTGAGACTGCGCTGATTCATTCTTTGCCGTCGACTGCGTAGATCCCCGTGCGGCCTGTTCCTCTGAATCTTTCCGGTCTGTCTTCGTCTGCGGGGCATCCTTCCCGCCCTCTGCCTGCGGAGGATCCTGCGCGGCCTGTCTCTGAGGATCTTCCGAATCTGCCCGCGGCTGTCCACTCTCCGTGTCCTTTGCCTGCGGGGTCTCCTCTGCGGCCTGCACGGTCAGGCCCGTGTCTGCCGCCTGCCCCTGTCCTTTGATCAGCCCGGCGTGTTCGATACCGGCAGCGATCAGTTCTGTTACGAGCAGAATGGCGATGACAGCTGCCCATGCCTGCCAGATCCGGAATTTGCTTTTCTCATTTTTACGGTTCAATTGCTGCCTCCAGTGTTACCAGTAGCTGTATATGCCTGAATGAAGAACGTTTCGTCATCCGTCCCGTATGTACGCCTGTCAGTCAGTGAGATGCAAGATCCATGGCGTCTGTGATCAGATTTTTGTAAAAGTCCACTGCGCCGGGCAGACAGTCATAGGGCAAGGCCTCATTGGTCCCGTGAATGCCCTTCTTTTCTGCCGGTCCGTAGACGATGGGTGCAAAGCGGATGCAGTTGTCGCAGATCTCATCGTAGAAAGCGGCATCTGTCGCGGCCGTCAGGACATAAGGGCTCGTGCGGAGACCCGGGAAGGTCTTATGCACGGTCTCCACCACATATCGATAGGCATCCCCGTAGATATCAACCATTCTGGTGCAGGGCGCGGCGTGCACGACCTCGGTCTCCAGGCCGAACCTGTCCGCTGTTTTGCGGATGACAGCCAGGCTCTCCTCCATGTCCTCGTGGTGGACAAAGCGGAGGTTGGCGCCCACGGACGCCTCCTGGGGAAAGACATTAAAGGCATCCCCGCCGGAGATCATGGTAAAGGTGATGGTCGTCTCCAGCATGGCAGCTGCCTGCCCGCTGACCTTCGGCGTGACCATCTCGATGGGTTTTCTGAAGAGCCAGAGGTTCTGCAGGGCCAGACGGAAGGGCAGGACCGCCTCCGGCGCGACAGACTCCAGCATGGCGCGGGTCTCAGCCTGCATCCGGCTGCGGAAGGGGCTGTGGCGCTCGACGTGGCTGACAAAGGCCGCGATCCTGGCAATGGGTGTATTCCGTTTCGGTGTACTGGCATGGCCGCCCGTCCCGCGGGCGATAAAGCGCACATTGGCGCGGCCCTTCTCTCCCACGCCGATCATGGCGAACGGCGCGCGGACACCGGGCATGGGATCCGGGTAGATCCCGCCGCCCTCGTCGCAGACCATCCAGGGCTTTACCCCGCGGCGCCTGAGCTCCTCAATGATGGCTGGGCAGCCGGGCCCGCCCCACTCCTCGGTACAGGAAGTGGAAAAATAGATATCCTGCGGCGGCTGGAAGGACGCGTCCCCGGCTAACAGTTCCTCCATGGCCTGAAAGATGGCCATGCAGGAGCACTTGGTGTCCACAGCCCCCCGGCCCCAGACCTTGCCGTCCGCGATCTCCCCGGAAAAAGGGGGATGCTCCCAGGCAGAGGCGGGTTCCGCGGAGACCGGGTCCCCCTGACCGGGACTGCCCGTGCCCGGTGCTGCGGATTCTTCCTTCTGACCGGGGCTGTCCGTGCCCGGTGCTGCGGATTCTTCCTCCCGACCGGAGCTGCCCGTGCCCGGTGCTGCAGTTGCCGCATTTTCCCTGCTGCCCCAGGAGGCCCCGGCGACGGGCACTACATCCTGGTGCCCCATCAGCACGATCGGTCTGTCGGAGGAAGCCCCCTTCCAATAATAGAGAAGGCTTCCGTCTATCTCCGTCTTCTCCAGATACTTGTGGACAAGCGGAAAAAGGTCCTCCAGGATCTTATGATACTGCAGATACCTGGCGTGCTGGACCGCCTGCGGATGTTCATCCGAATAGGGGTAGGAGGTCGTATCATATTGAACCATGCGGGAGAGCTTATGTGCATATTCCAGTGCCCGCGCTTCTGCGGCGGGATCACGGACAGGCTTTTCACCTTTTCCGGTTTTACCGGACCCCCCGGCTCTGCGGACTTTATTCAAATGAGGAATGCGTGTTTTTACCGAAGGATCCTTTGTCATACTGCTTTCCCTTATCTTCCCCTGATTATGTCGCCTGACCGCTGTAAGTGCTCCGGCAAATGGAGCGCTCAGGCTGTTTCCGATCGATTATTTTCCTGCAGGTCCTGCATAATAGAAGTCCATTGCAGTCCCGGTCTTCATCCGCCTTACAATTCACGGATCGCGAGGATCTGCGAGAAGAGCTCCGGATTGTCTACGACCAGGAGGCACAGCTTCTCCCTGGCCCGCGACAGTCCCTCGTAGAGAGGGGCAATGGCGGCGCCCCGCGTCCCGTCCGCGCAGAGATGGAGCGATTCATCATAGTAAAAGCGGTGATCCAGGACCATCAGGACGCGGTCGTACTCACGGCTGATAAGGTCCTCGGACCGCAGAATACCGCGCCCGCGGGATCCGTTCAGCAGGATGTACCCTTTTTTCAGATAATAGTCCGTCAGGAGCTTCTCCTCCCTGCGGTTTCCGGCGTAGAGGACATCGATACAGTCATAATTGACATGGCCGGCCCGGTCCTTCTGATGGAAAAGTGTCCGAAGGAAGGAAAAGATCGGACGATTGATCCGGATGTTGCCGGACAATTCCAGGCGCAGGGTCTCATGCCTTGCGATGACCGCCTCCGCATCCTCCATGGGCGGGATCTGGCCCAGGATGCTGTGCGGATCATAGGAAAAAATACAGGGGATCCCGAATTCCGCACTCCGGATCAGGAGCTTTTCCAGGGTTCCGGACACGAAGCGGTTGGCCTCATCCACCAGGATATATTGAAATTCCCGGATGTATTTTTCCTGAAGGAAGTCACATTCCGGTGAAGTTCCCTTTTTGATGGCCTTGCATGTCTGTGGAGCCCTTGCGGCCTGTGCGGATGAATATTCCGTTCCTGCCGATACTTCCGGCATCGTGTCCGCAGATTCTGTTCCCGAGAGGACCGTCACCTTGTGCAGTCTCTGATCGATGATCCTGTGACCCTCCCGCAGGGGTCCGCCGTGCAGGAAGAGGACCTTTTTCTTTTTCGACAGGGCGATCGCCAGATCAAAGAGCAGGAGCGTCTTGCCCGTACCAGCGCTGCCCGTCAGTGAGATGACCGGTGTCACAGCAGGTCCGCCATTTTCCGGCTCCTTCTCCTCCTGCCCGGGTTTCGTATCGCTGTCATCCGCACAGGACGGATCATCGGCTGACTTTTCTTTTCCCTCTTGTTTGGGTTTAATGTCGTTGTCACCCGTATAGGCCGGATAATCAGCCGTCTG
Organism: uncultured Lachnospiraceae bacterium; assembly: GCA_902781215.1. Taxonomy (GTDB): domain Bacteria; phylum Bacillota; class Clostridia; order Lachnospirales; family Lachnospiraceae; genus CAG-791. Next base: position 24,777 of record CACZIO010000022.1, on the reverse strand, counting down.
CCCGTCACCGGTCAAAAGCTCCAGGATCTGCCGGCGGAAATCCGCCTGCTGGTTGGTCAGGAAATACCTCCCTGTCAGAAGCTTTTCCGGATTGGCCACCGGAGAGATCAGGTAGTCCTGGGCGCGGAACCACTCCTGGATATTCTCCTCCACGAAGGTTTGCAGGACCGGCCGCTGCAGGGCGCTGACCAGGTCTTCAAATGAACTGACTCCGAGGTATCCGTGGTCATTGAGGAAGTACAGGGTATCCGTCTCCATGACATAGGTATAGGACAGGATCGTCCTGGCGATGTGGGACAGATAATAGCGATTCTGCTCCAGCTGCTTCCGGATCCTGTCCTCCTCGATCGATTCGCTCTTGAGTTCGATGTTCAGCACGCAGTCGGCATCTGCCGAGAGCTTGAGCAGGTCAAATTCCTTGCTGATATGCTCGATGGTATATGAAAAATAGAAGCCGTCCAGAAACCGGACCCATTCCTCTCCTTTTTCAGACAGCAGTGGAACCAGCCCATCCACAAGCGCACACAGGGACGCCGTCTCATGGGCGCTGAAGGCCTTGTGCCAGGTGCGCCCGGACAGAGCCTGCGCCAGCATGGAAAAATTCACACTGTCCCTGACTCTTGTAAGTGTATAAAGATTGAATGCCTTCATATGCACACCTGATATGCTGAATATTTCTTTAAAGCAACGCCATGGGAACGTTTTTAGTACTGTGACAGCCGGATGCCTGCGTATATCAGCTTACGCCATCAGGAACTTGTATTTTTCCACGCTGTAGAGGGGAACGAAGGGCAGCAGGATCGGAACCGTCTTCACGTATTTCTGATATTCGGGATCCTCTCCGTAGTTGCGGTTCTGGCGGATCTCAAGACGGCGCGCACCGCTGAACATGACGAATACGATCAGGATAAAACCGACAGCTGCCACCACCCACTGCAGCGCGCCGTGCAGAGAACCGACACCGGAGATCAGGACGCCCAGCCAGAAGATCATCTCCCCCAGATAATTGGGACAGCGAACGAGCCTGTACAGGCCCGTATCCACAAAGCGGTAGGGGTCTCTTTTTTTGGCCGCGGATTTCTGTAAGTCTGCGGCACCCTCCAGCAACAGACCCGCCGCCATGATGACTGCACCTGCAATGACCGTCGCGCCTGTACCGTCCCCGTTGAGCAGGCGGAAAAAGACCGGCGAGGTCTGCATCGTGTAAAGCAGGGCGCAGCTGATCCATAATGCCACCTTGGGCACGATCCCCATCTGTCTGCTCCGGTCCAGCTCGGGATTGAGCACTTTCTTATAGGCCGGGCTCCGTACCTCTCTGAGCAGGAGGTACCCGCCCAGGCGGATGCCGTAGGCGATGAGCAAAAGACACTGCACTGCCACGCCGGCCGTCATGCCCTGCCGGAACAGGATCAGGAGCATCACCCCGATCGCCGCGATTGAAAAACCGTATCCCAGTGAAAAGAAGTAGATATACATATAAAAGCCGCAGGCGCTGAAGACCAGTCCCGCCAATAGGACCAGAAGATATTCGTGCATGATTTCCTCCTTTCTCCTGCCGATGAATGATATATTTGTATTCGTATTGAAAAAGCATTAAAATGACAAAAATCCGCTGCGTATCATTACCAGTATAACACAAAGGAAGAACAGGAACCACCTGAGACGGTTCTGACCGGTACTTCCCGTTTTTACCGCCACCCACTGGCAAAGAACACTGACAAGAGAACACGCAAAACTGCGTTCTCCCGCAGTTCTAACACTTACGGAGACCTTATATGATCATTCAGACCGGCAACAGAACCGATATACCTGCCTTCTATTCGGAGTGGCTTGCAAACCGACTCCGCGAGGGGATGGTCATGGCGCGCAACCCCTTTCACCAGGTCTCGGTCACGAAATACCGGCTCGATCCGTCCGTCGTAGACCTGATCGTTTTCTGCACGAAAAATCCGGAACCGGCCCTGCAGCACAGAGACCTGTTCCGGAACGAAAAACTCTTGATGAAATACCGCCAGTACTGGTTTGTGACCATCACACCCTACGGCAGGGACATCGAACCCAATGTGCCGGAAAAGGCCCGGATCCTCGACAGCTTCCAAAGGCTGGCGAAGATCATCGGTCCCGACAACATATGCTGGCGATATGACCCCATCCTGATCGACAAAAGCTGGACGGTGCAGCACCATATCGACGCCTTCTCCGACATGTGCCGGGCTCTGGATGGCTCCACCCGAACCTGCGTCATCAGTTATATTGACCTCTATGAAAAGGTCTGGAAAAACTTCCCGGAAGCCCGCACGGTTTCCTTCGAGACTCAGCTTGCACTGACGGAACGCCTGGTCCGGATCGCAGGCTGTCACGGCATGACCGTCAAGCCCTGCGGAGAGGATCCCCACCTCGCCTCCGTCGGCGCGGACTGCTCCGGCTGCATCACTCAGGCTACCTTCGAGCAGGCCATCGGTGAAAACCTGATCCTGCCTCCCAATCCCAGGAACAGGAAGGAGTGCGCCTGCTACCTGGCAAACGACATCGGCCAGTACAACACCTGCGGGCACCTGTGCCGCTACTGCTACGCCAACGTGGATCACGCGACCGTCCGCAGGAATATGAGACTCCATGATCCCGCCTCCCCGCTCCTCATCGGGCATCTCCGCCCGGAGGACCAGGTCCATGAGGCAAAGCAGGTCAGCTGGATCGACCATCAGCTGAGGCTGTTCTGACAGAGAATCCGATCCGCAAATCACCGGCCCTCCCTCTTCCTGATCTGCTCCGCCCGCGCGATGATCTTTTCTTTCCAGTCATCGTCCTGGGCCTCGAGCTGATAAACATTGTATCCGTACTGACGGCCCGATGTGCAGACGATGGCCTCATCATCGATATGCAGGGAGATCCTGTACCGGCTTGGCAGCTTCTGAGGGAGCGTTTCCGAATGTCCCCGCTGTACCTCCTTCAGGTGCCGGGCCCTGGAGCTCTCCGGCAACGCTGTCCTCTATCCCCGCAGCCGCCGCGACATTATCCTGACCGTCGCCATCAATCAGAAGGCCGGCGTGATCGACGCCAACCTGCTGCTGAATAAATACGGGGAGGAACCGCTGAATTAAGGAGGAGCCGCGGGACGGTCCCGGATCTTTGTTTCCCGGGCCTTCCGGTCGGTATACAGCCGGAACTTTGTTTCCAGGGCACACCGGGACCGACTTACGACCGGAAGGCGGACAGATTCCGCACTTGACACGAGTCCTTCATCTGCTTAAAATAACTTTTGGAATTTGAAAGAAAAAGGGGAGCTTGCACGGAGCTTGCTGAGAGTGGACTGAATCGTCCAGACCCTGAACCTGATTTGGATAATGCCAACGTAGGGAGATATCGTATGTGATTTGTTTGCGGTTCCTGTCGTTGGCAGGTACCGTTTTTTTGTGTGCGCAATGAGCCATGCATATGCACGTGCGCAATGCGCCATGCACATACAGATGATGGCGGAACATCATCTCCGGCAGACCGGGGGCACCACTCTCTGCCGGGGACTGCTCCATCTTCAGGCAGATTTTTCATTCATGGTTCCGGATACTGCTTTATGATTCCACTGTTCCGGAACCACTGCTTCCTGAGATCACAGGACATGCATTTACAATCAGGCGCCGCACATGAGGATGCAGGTTTCACGCTGCATCTGATGTCCGGTGCCCCTTTACGCACAGCCACATGCTTATGCGGATAAAAAACAGGATCCGGGGAGATCACAGCGATCGAAATGAGGGCACACGGCCAGACCGTGTGCCCTCGCTGTATTTACAGGGCTGCTTTGGACAGCACTATGTGCACTATGTTTTGAAAGACGAGGAGAACAATGGTCAAGATCAATGGAAAAGAAGAAAACGCCGCGGGCCTGTGTGTCATGGACTATCTGCGGCAGGCAGGCTTTTCGCCGGATGTTGTCGTAGTGGAGCGCAACCTTGCGATCATCCCGCGCGAAGACCTGGACAAGGTCATCCTGCAGGACGGTGACAGTGTAGAGATCCTGCGCTTTGTGGGAGGAGGCTGAAATGGAAAATACAGAGATAAAGGGGCCCGAAATAGCCTGCTCTGCCGGGCCTGTCAGGGACGGAACACAGGACGGGACACAGGAAGACCGGTCCCATGTATTCTCATACAGGGGATGCGATGGGGCATCATCGTCCATTTCCCGCGAGGACCTGGACAGGGCTTTCGACGAGCGCTTCCCGGCCCGGATGAAGGAGAAACTGTCTGCTGCGCGGGTGGCGATCGCAGGCCTGGGCGGTCTGGGCTCCAATATAGCCGTGAGTCTCGCCCGATCGGGCGTCGGCCATCTGCTCCTGGTCGATTTTGATGTCGTAGATGTCACCAACCTCAACCGACAGATGTATCTGATCCCCCATCTGGGCATGCCGAAGACAGATGCGCTTCGGCAGATCCTGTCACAGATCAATCCCTGGCTTGATGTTCAGGCCTGTCAGGTCCGCGTTACAAGGGAGAATGCGCCGGGGCTGTTCGGGCACTGGCCCATTGTCTGTGAAGCCTTTGACCGGCCCGACCAGAAGGCCATGCTGACCACTGCCCTGCTGGCGCAGTGCCCGGACACGGTCATCGTCTCCGGCAACGGGATGGCGGGCCTGGGCGATGCAAACGACATACGTACGCAGCAGAAAATGCGCCGCCTCTACGTCTGCGGCGACGGAGAGACGGACAGTACGGCAGGTGCCGGCCTCATGGCGCCCCGCGTCGCTGTCTGCGCCGGCCACCAGGCCAACAAGGTGCTGCAGCTGATCCTCGGGCCGGACTCCCCCGTCAGGTGAACAGACATTCATCATCAGCGTTTTGCGACCCGCAGCCGGACCCGGCAGCCCGGCCGGACTCCCCCGTCAGGTGAGCTGATCGCAAGGCAATTCCAATACGCACCATAGCAACCACATTTTTTTAATGAAGGAGAATAGAAAGATGGCAGATACTCTCGTTTTAGGCGGGCATGAATTCCAGAGCCGTTTCATCCTGGGCTCCGGGAAGTACAACATGAAGCTGATCAAGGCAGCCGTGGAACAGGGCGGAGCCCAGATCATCACCCTGGCCCTGCGCAGGGCCAACACCCAGGAAAAGGAAAGCATCCTTGACTTCATTCCCAAGGGCGTCACGCTTCTTCCCAATACTTCCGGTGCCAGAAATGCCGAAGAGGCCGTCCGCATTGCCCGGCTCTCCCGCGCCATGGGCTGCGGTGATTTTGTCAAAATCGAGATCATGCACGACGCGAAATACCTGTTCCCGGATAATTATGAGACGGTCAGGGCTACAGAGATCCTCGCGAAGGAGGGCTTCATCGTTCTCCCTTACATGAATCCCGATCTCAACACAGCCAGAGACCTGATGAATGCCGGAGCGGCGGCGGTCATGCCGCTCGCCGCTCCGATCGGCAGCAACCGCGGCCTCGCGACAAAGGACATGATCCAGGTGCTGATCGATGAAATCGACCTGCCCATCATCGTGGATGCCGGCATCGGCAAGCCCTCCCAGGCCTGCGAAGCCATGGAGATGGGCGCAGCTGCCATCATGGCCAACACAGCCATCGCGACCGCCGGCGATGTACCCGCCATGGCGGAGGCCTTCCGTCTCGCGATCGAAGCCGGCCGCAAGGCCTACCTGACCGGCATGGGCCGCGTCCTGGCCCGCGGCGGCAGCGCTTCCGATCCCCTGACCGGATTTTTAGGAGAGAACTGAATATTAGAACCCGACGGAGGAACCACGGAAAACCGCGGGGAAACCACGGGGACAGTTCTCCGGTTCTGACCATGGAGAGGGTTCCCCGGCTCCGCATCGGTTACCACAGGGGCCGGAGAACCGTCCCCATGGCACTCCGGCATCTTTCCCATTTAAGAAAAGAGACAGAAGAAAATGAATGAAGAAAACCAGGTATATTTTGTAGACAGCGACACACTTCCGCCGCTTGTGCTGGAGCGCAAACACCGTCTGGAACAGGATCCCTCCTTCCGGACGGACCACATGCAGTACATGCAGGGCATGGAGGTCATCGAGTCGGACATCAAGGACAGGGTTCTGGCGCAGATGAAGGCCTTTGAACCTGATCAGTACACGGCAAAGGATGTCGAGCGGGCCCTCAGCAACACAAGCTGCTCCATCGAGGATTTCAAAGCCCTTCTCTCTCCCGCCGCGGCGCCCTATCTGGAGCAGATGGCCCGGAAGGCGGAGCTCCTGACCAGGAACCATTTCGGCAATACGGTCTATATTTTCACGCCCATTTACATCGCCAATTACTGCCAGAACTACTGCATCTACTGCGGCTTCAACTGCTACAACAATATCCGGCGCAAAAAGCTCGATTTCGACGAGATCGAGCACGAGATGAAGGTCATCGCGGAGACCGGCATGGAGGAGATCCTGATCCTGACGGGCGAGAGCCGCAAGTATTCGGATGTCAGGTACATCGGCGAGGCAGTGAAGATCGCGCGCAAATATTTCCGCAATATCGGGATCGAGATCTATCCTGTAAACGTCGATGAATACCGCTATCTGCACGAGTGCGGCGTCGATTACGTCACAGTCTTCCAGGAGACCTACGACACCGACAAATATGAGATGCTCCACCTGCTGGGCCACAAGCGCGTGTGGCCCTACCGCTTTGACGCCCAGGAGCGAGCCATCATGGGCGGCATGCGCGGCGTCGCCTTCTCTGCCCTGCTGGGCCTGGCGGACTATCGCAAAGACGCCCTGGCCACCGCACTTCATGCCTATTACATGAACCGCAAGTACCCGCACGCGGAGATTTCACTGAGCTGTCCCCGCCTGCGCCCCATTGTCAACAATGACCGGATCAATCCGCGTGATGTTGGCGAGCGCCAGCTCTGCCAGGTACTCTGCGCCTACCGTATTTTCCTGCCTTTTGCCGGCATTACAGTCTCCAGCCGCGAGAGTGCAGCCTTCCGCAACGGCATTGCCAAGATCTGTGCCACCAAGGTCTCGGCGGGTGTCTCGACCGGGATCGGCGACCACGAGGAGAAGTACGAAGGCAGCCAGGAGGCAGAGGCCGGCGACGAGCAGTTCGAGATCAGCGACAGCCGTTCCTTTGCCAATATGTACGCGGATATGGAAGCTGGCGGACTCCAGCCGGTGCTGAACGATTATATCTACGTCTGATGTCAGCCTGTTGAAAGTCCGATGCAGGTCTGACGGCCGGCTGCATGATTTCATTAGCTGATCATCCAGTATTTCAAACTCATATATCACACTACTTCAGAGAAATCCAGCCGGCCGGATGTCATATCTTACGCAGCCCCGTCCGGGTCCTGTCCTATCAGGGCCCGGATGCCGGCGGCAGGCCAATTCAGTAAAGGACCACCCTTATGCATCCCTATGATAAAATGATCGCCATCACTGACCGCAGTATCTGCGAGACTGATTTTCTGACACAGATCCGGAAGGTGGTCAGGATGCAGCCCTGCGCTCTGATCCTCCGGGAACGCGATCTTGGCGACGAGGAATACATGACGCTTGCCGGCGAGGTACAGGAGATCTGCCTCCGGGCACAGGTTCCATTTTTTGTCCACAGCCGGATCGCCGTCGCCACAGAAATCGGATGCAGAAATATCCATCTCCCGCTTCCTGTCCTGGCTGATCTCAACGGACGCCCGGATGGCTTCGCATGTGTCAGCTGCTCCAGCCACAGCATGGAAGACATGCAGCAGGCAGTCTCCCTCGGTGCGGACCGGATCATCCTCGGGACTATTTTCGAGACAGCATGTAAAAAAGGCCTTCGAGGGAAGGGCCTTTCCTTTGTCCGGGAGATCAGCCGGGCATGTCCCGTCCCGGTCTATGCCATCGGAGGTATCAAACTTTCAAATATTCAATCAGTCATCGAAGCAGGCGCCGCCGGCGGATGCATGATGTCAGGTTTTATGCAGATGTGAGTGAATTCTCTCTTAAAACCATCAGAAACCTTCAGAAACCACCGGGGACGGACCCGGCCGGTTCAGAAAGTGCCGGCCGGATCCGTCCCCGGTGGTTTTTCCCGGTGGTTTCATGAAATGGGACCATAGAACCGTCCCCGTGGGCCCCCGGTTTCACATTTCATTGTAAATCTGCGCGATCTCCTCGAGGATCTGTGTATTTGTGTAATCCTTTGAGTAGACGAAGTTGATCTCTCTGACCATGTCGAGGTTCTCAAACGGGAGGGCGATGAGCTTTTTCTTGCGCAGTTCGTCCATGCAGGCGCTGCGCGCCAGGACCGAGGCGCCGTAGCCGTGACGGATGAGGTCCTTGATGGTGGCGATATTCTCTACCTCGAGCAGGACATTCATCTCGTCCACGTGGATCCCTCTGCTCTCCATGGATGCGCGGAAGAGGTCTCTAGTCCCGGAATTGGGCAGACGCAGGATCAGGTCCTCAGCGCGGATATCATCGATGGTCACGTATTCCCGTCCCGCATAGGGGTGCTCCGGCGATACGATCAGCATCAGCTGGTCCGTGTCCAGCAGCATATTTGAAAGACCGTTGTCGTTGATCTTGCCGTCGATGATGGCGAAATCCAGCTCGTAATGTTTGAGGCGTTCCCGCAGCCCCGTCAGGGTATCCGTGATCAGAGTGATGGTGACGCCCTTGTGCGTACTGGCATACTTGGCCAGTGACTCCGAGATGAGATTGCTCTCCATGGTGTGGGTAATTCCGATGTTGAGCGACAGGATCCTGTCCGCGCCGCTCTGCAGGTCACGACTCAGATTGCTGTACAGTGCCTGCATGCGGCGGCAGTAACGCACCAGGATCTCCCCCTCCCTGGTCAGGAGTAGTTTTTTATCCACGCGCTCAAAGATCCGGATATTGAATTCCTTTTCGAGCGCATGTATGTGCTGACTGATCGCAGGCTGCGTGAGATTCAGCTCTCTGCCAGCCAGTGTGTAATTCCCTGTCTCTACTACTTTTAACAGAGAAAGAATCTTTGTATCCAACAGCATGGCAACCTCTCTTTCTTCGCTTTTTCCGGAAGCGCGCGGGCCATAGTGAATGCAGCAAAATTTACGCTTATGCATCGCCAGTAATAATAAATAATATTTATGTCTATGACAGTTGCCCGTTTTCTTTCTATTAAGCGTTATAGCGTTCTCTTTCAACCGTTAAATAAACTTATGTAAACTCTGTCGCAATCTTTTCGCTTAAACACCGGTCTTATGTTAATTCAATTTAACATAAGACCTGTTTCTATTTTCATCTTAATAAGAATCCACAGCGAATGCAAATCATGATTTATGATACATCTAAAAGTTTTTCTTATGTTTGAATCCTTAAAAAAAGCAGAGAGACCGGTCATTGTCTCTCTGCTTTCTGCGTACCCGGCTTCATGCCGGATGTTTTGCAGACGGTCGAATGAAAGATGTCATTTCAGGACAGCTTTCCCGCCAACTCCTGTGCCTCCGCCAGCACGCGCTCGAATTTCTCCAGGGCCGCATGGACGGGCGCAGGGGTCGCCAGGTCGACGCCTGCATGGCGGAGTTCGTCCAGGGGGTCGGCACTGCCGCCCATGGACAGGAACTCCAGATAGCTTGTCACGGCCTGGTCACCACCGTTCCGGACAGCCTCGGACAGGGCGACAGCAGACGTATAGCCTGTCGCGTATTTATAGACATAGAAGGGCCGGTAGAAATGCGGGATCCTGGCCCACTCATAGCGGACTTCTTCGTCCATGGTCAGCGCCGGTCCGAAATAGTCGCGGACCAGCCCCTCGTAGAGGCTGTTCAGGCTCTCAGGATCCAGGGCCTGGCCGCGCTCCGCCATCTCATGCGCTTTCTTCTCAAACTCGGCAAACATGACCTGGCGGTAGACGGTCCCCTTGAAGTTTTCCAGATACTGGTTGAGCAGGGCCAGACGCTCCCGCGGATCCTGCTCTGTCTTCAGGAGATGTTCAATCAGCAGGTTCTCATTGACCGTGGACGCGACTTCCGCGACAAAGAGGGTATATTCGGCATACTGGGGCGGCTGGGCCTGGTTGGAATGCCAGGTGTGCATGGAGTGCCCCATCTCATGGGCAATGGTGGAGACACTGTCCAGGGTGCCTGTGAAGTTGGTCAGGATAAAGGGATTTGAGTGATAGGTCCCCGAACTGAAGGCGCCGCCGCTCTTGCCGCGGTTGGGATAGACATCGATCCAGCGGGAATCGAAGCCCCGGCGGACGATCCTGCCGTAGTTTTCTCCCAGGGGCCTGACCGCCTCCAGGACCATCTGCTGCGCCTGCTCATAGGTGTAGTGCCGGCCGCTGCTGCCGGTCAGGGGTGTATAGAGATCATAGTAGTGGAGCTCATCCAGGCCCAGGATCTCCCTGCGCAGCTCGGCATAGCGGTACATGGCGGGCAGGTGGGCGCGGACCGTCCCGATCAGGGTGTCGTAGACCTCCGTCGGAATATTCTCTCCGGCCATGGACATGGCCCGGGAGCTCTCGTAGCCGCGCACCTGTGCCTCCGCCGCCGCAGCCTTGACGGCACCTGCGTAAGTGGACGCAAAGGTGTTGATATGCTGACGGTAGCCCTTATAAAAGCTGCGGAAGGCATTCTCCCGCAGGGTCCGGTCCGGACTGGTCTGCAGCAGGATGAAATTGGAACCTGTCAGCTCATGTTCCTGTCCCTGCGCGTCTTTGACGGGATCAAAGACCAGGTCCGCGTCCTGCAGATTGTCGGCGATCTGGCCGGGCGCCGCGAAGACCTCGCCAAAGCGGGCCAGCAGGGCTTCCTCCTTCTCCGAAAGGGTGTGCGGCTTCTGCCTCAGCAGTTTTTCCATCACAAAGTGATAGGGCGCCAGCATCTCTGATTCCATGGCCGCCCGCAGGGTCTCTTCGGGAAGGGCCAGGATCTGCGGCTGCGCGAAGGCAGTGCGGGTCACCGCCTCCACATATTTTGCGTAGATACGGGCATACATCTTCTGAGCCTGCGGCGCCCGGGTGTCCTCGCTCCTGCGCAGATTGGCGTAGGCAAAGAGATCACTCAGGAGCAGGTCCAGGTCTGTCTCCGCATCCAGCAGGGCGCGGATCGTCCGGGCCGCAGCCAGCGCAACGGTCCCGGATGCTTTCACACCGGATAATCCCCCGCCTGTTTCATCTGCAGACTGTGGAGAACCTGCGGAACTGCCCTCTCCCGCCTGCGTCAGCCTTCCGTCAAATGCAGCGACGGCATCCACCTTCCCATCCAGCTCCTGAAAGGCCGCCTCCCAGGCTTCATCGTCTTGATACAGTGTTGTCAGATCCCACTGAAAAGCAGGATCCATGTCTTTACGTTCTTTCAATTCCTCTGCCATTGTCTTCTCCTGTCATTTCTACGTCATTTCTTGGTCACTCCGGTCCACCGGAGACATTTGAGACCGCAGAGATGAATGTACACACATCCCTGCGGTCTCAATCAGTCAATCGATTTTAATGAGCCTGCGCACAGGCCTGCCTTCTGACATTGCCTGTTCTCAGCTTACGCATACACGCTTCTTCCGCTTACGCCCCTGCTCAGTTAAACACATGCCAGGTTGTGCATATGCTATGATTATGCCCGTTCTCAGCTTATACCCTGGATCCCTTGTTGTAGGGCACGCCGTTGGCCTTGGGGGCCGAGGCGCGGCCGACAAAGAGGATCAGGATGAGGATGGTCAGGACATAGGGCAGCATGGCCAGGATCTCGGAGGGGACCGCGAACGATCCGCCGCCGAGGACGACCGTCAGTGCCTGGGCAAAGCCAAACAGCAGGCAGGCCAGATAGCCGCCGTGGGGCGTCCATTTACCGAAAATGACTGCGGCGATGGCTATGAAGCCCTGGCCGCTGATCGCGGTCGGCATGAACTGGGGGACAATGGCCAGTGTCATGGCCGCGCCGCCCAGACCCGCCAGAAGGCCGGAAATGGTCACACAGATATAGCGGACCTTGTAGACGTTGATGCCGAGCGTGTCCGCCGCTGCGGGATGCTCACCGACAGCGCGCAGGTGCAGTCCCCATGTCGTGAAATAGAAAATATAGATCATGAGGATGGAGACGATCAGGGCGATCAGGGTCGTCATATCCACATTGAGGTTGTTGAGGCTGCCGGGAAGTCCTCTGCTGCCAAAGAGCTTGGGGATCTTGTTGGTGACCGGGTGGGTCTGTGTCGCGCCGTCAAAGAAGACACGCGACAGGAAGAGGGCCAGGCCGGGACCGATCAGGTTCATGGCGATGCCGCAGACCGTCTGGTCCGCCTTACAGGTCACGGAAGCGAAGGCGTGGATCAGGCCGAACAGCGCGCCCGCAATACCCGCACAGATGAACCCGAGCCAGGGGTTGCCGGAGAAGTATCCGATGGCCGCACCGGTAAAGGCCCCGATCGTCATCATGCCCTCAATACCGATATTGACAACACCTGAGACCTCGGAGATGACACTTCCCTGTGCAGCAAAGACCATCGGCGTGGAGTACATGAGTGTGATGCCCGCAAGGAGCAGAATAGTATCCTGAGACATACGTACCTCCTTATCCTTTCTTTGCTTTCTGCGCTTTCTTTGCCTCCCTTGCTCTCTTCCTGTTGAGCCTGGACGCGTCGAGGCGGTCCACAAAGCGGGGGATCAGATAGGACAGTGCGACAAAGAAAACAATGACACCGATGACGATATTGATGATTTCCGTCGGGGCGCCGACCCGGGACTGGAGTCCCGCACCGCCGTAGAGCAGTCCGCCGAACAGAAGGCCCGTAAACAGGCAGCCGATGGGAGAACTGAAGGCGATGAAAGCGACCGCCAGGCCGTTGAAGCCGACATTTTCAAATGCCGAGAGTGTCGAGACCGTGTGGGGGGACTGACCTGTGATATAGGAGGCTGCTCCTATTCCGCACAGCATGCCGGAGATCATCATGGCGTGCACGATACTGCGGTTGACATTTATGCCGGCAAAGCGCGCCGCATGAATGTTCTGACCGACCGCGCGAAGCTCAAAGCCCTTGCGGGTGTGGTTCAGCAGGTAGGTGATGACAAACGCGGCAATGATCGCGATCACGAATCCGATATTGACATCCGTCCTGCCCAGTGTCTCCTTGAGGACCGGGTACTGGGCCAGCCAGGCCTGGCCTTCCTCACTCCGCTTCCACGCAGGCAGGATCATGGTATAGGTGCAGTCATTGACCGGATACATACCGACCGTGCCCGGTTTGTGGAAGAATGCGAGATTGCACACCCAGTTGGAAAAATACAGGGAAATCCAGTTGAGCATGATGCCGCTGATGACCTCATGGATGCCCAGATGCGCTTTGAGAAGCCCCACAAAGCCGGCATAGAGCGCGGAGACCAGCATCGCGGACGCGAATACCATGAGGACTGCCACCGGCTTGGGAAAATCCAACATACTGCCGACCATGGTGGCGACGACACAGCCCATGATGTACTGCCCCTCGGCCCCGATATTGAAGAGGCCGGTCTTGATCGCGAACGCGACACCCAGACCCGTAAAGATGATCGGGGTGGAGCGGATGATCACGCTGGAAATGTCCTTTGGCCTGCCGATCATGCTCTCGACCAGGGTACGGATCGATTCCACGGGCGGATATCCCGCCAGCAGCAGGATGAGTCCCGCGACGCAGAAGCCGAGCGCAATGGCAATAATGGTCAGGACAAAGGGATTACTGAAAAATTTCTTTCTGAGAGATTCCATCTTTTACTCCTTTCTCCTGTCTCACTGCATGTCAGCCAGACGCTTCTGCAGCTCTGCCATCTGTTCCTGCAGCCCCGCCAGGGTCTGCTGCATCTGCGCGTAGTCGCGCTTCAGCTGTGCGAACTCTGCCGCCGTCGGCATCTTATCCGCCGCCTCTTCCGCAAGATCCTCCGCGGGAATCAGTGCCGGAGCGGCATCTTCTGCCACAGAGGCTTTTGTCACTGTTTCAGCCGGAACCACTGCCTCTGCATCGTCCGCCGCAGGAGCTTTTGTCTCAGCTTCCACCGGTGCTGCAGCTTCTGCTGCCTCAGTCTCCGTCTCGGCTTCCACAGGAGCCTCGGGCTCTGCCGCCTCGGCAGCTTCCTTCTCAGTTTCCACAGGAGCCGCAGGTTCCGCTGCCGCTGCTTCCTTCTCAGCTTCCACAGGAGCCGCAGGCTCTGCCGCTTCAGCAGCTTCCTTCTCAGTTTCCGCCGGAGCCGCAGATTCAGCTGCCGCTGCCTCCTGCTGCTCCTGGATCTCCTTCAGCTCGGACTCCTCCACCTTGCCGCCGGCCATCACGCGGCCGAGGGTGCGGTTGTCAACCGTTCCGTGGGGGAAGATCTGCTGAATATGTCCGTCATAGATGACCGCGATGCGGTCGGAAACATTCATGACCTCATCCAGCTCGAAGGAGATGAGCAGGACGGCGACGCCCTTGTCGCGCTCCCGGATCAGCATTTTGTGCACATTCTCGATCGCGCCGACGTCCAGGCCGCGGGTGGGCTGGATGGCGATCAGGAGTTTGGGCTCCTGGGCGATCTCACGGCCGATGATGACCTTCTGCTGGTTGCCGCCGGACAGGCCGCCGGCCAGCTTGGGACCGCAGTCCTCCGGACGCACGTCGTAGGCCTTGATCAGCTCCTCCGCAAAGGACCGCATCTTTTTTCGGTCGATCCGCCCGCCGGGAGAGAACTCATCCGTGCGGTATTTCTCCATGATGGCATTTTCATAGACGGAAAAGCCCAGGACCAGGCCGTCCTTGTGGCGGTCCGCCGGAATGGTCGCCATACCGCGGTCGATGCCGTACTTGGGATTTTTGTTCTGGATCTCCTCTCCGCAGAGAATGATCTTGCCCTTGCACTTTTTGAGGTTGTTGACCGCCTCCATGAGCTCCTGCTGGCCGTTGCCGTCGATGCCGGCGATGCCGACGATCTCGCCGCCCCGCACCTGCAGATTGAAATCCTTGACAGCGTTGATGCCCTGCTCGTTCTTGACATAGAGGTTCTGGATATCCAGGACGACATCCTGCGGTTTGGCAGGCGTCTTGTCCACGACCAGCTGGACGGCATGGCCGACCATCATGGTCGCCAGGTCATCCTCCGTGACACCCTTGACCGGGACCGTATCGATGTATTTGCCGCGGCGGATGATCGTGCAGACATCTGAGGAAGCCTGGATCTCCTTGAGCTTGTGGGTGATGATGATGATGGTCTTGCCGTCGGCGATCAGGTTCTTCATGATCGCGAGCAGCTCATCGATCTCCTGCTCCGTCAGGACTGCCGTCGGCTCATCCAAGATCAGGATCTCGGCGCCGCGATAGAGAGCCTTGAGGATCTCAACGCGCTGCTGCATACCGACCGAAATATCCCGGATCTTGGCATCCGGCTCGACCTCGAGTCCGTACTTCTCGACGATCTCGCGGACATTCTGTCGGGCCTTGCGCATGTTGACGCCGATCCCTGCAGACCTGGGCTC
This sequence comes from uncultured Lachnospiraceae bacterium, assembly GCA_902781215.1. GTDB lineage: Bacteria > Bacillota > Clostridia > Lachnospirales > Lachnospiraceae > CAG-791. Next base: position 9,388 of record CACZIO010000022.1, on the reverse strand, counting down.
GGAACCCAGGATTATGTTCTGCGTGACCGTGAAATTCTCCACCAGCATAAAGTGCTGGTGCACCATGCCGATGCCGTTTTCGATCGCGGCCGTCGGATTTTTGATATTGACCTTTTTGCCGTTGATATAGATCTCGCCCTCGTCCGCCTGATACAGACCGTACAGGACGTTCATCAGTGTACTCTTGCCGGCGCCGTTCTCGCCGAGGATCGAATGGATCGTTCCCCGCTCCACGTCGAGATCAACGTCGGTCAGCGCATAGAAGGCACCAAACCTCTTGGTGATTCCATGCATCTGTACAGCATATTTACTGCTGACTTCAGCTGACATATCTTCTCCTTTCTGCCGCACTTTGTGCGGCAGCCCGAGGAGAAATCCCGCAGGGTTTCTCCGATGGGATCTTCACAGCCCGCCGCGCGGGCTGTGGCATACATAAAACAGCGCATCAGCGTGTTTTATGTATGCTGCCTCCTTTCTGAAACGCAATGCGTTTCAGAACCCGAAGAGAAATTGCGAAGGCAATTTCTCTGATGGGATCCGGGAAGGTTCGCACCTTGTGCGAACCTTCCATCAACAGAAAACAGCGCATCAGCGTGTTTTCTGTTGATTACTCCATTTCTGCCGCACTTTGTGCGGCAGTCCACCTATCACTGCAGGGATGCCTTGTATTCCTCGAGCTCCGCCTTGGAAACGGGCGGGACAATGGTCCCCCTCTTGATCTGCTCGCCGATCTCGATCGCGGCATTGTAGATCTCGTCCGAGTAGTTCTCGTGGTGTTCGGGGATGCCGACTGCATCGTCCACGAGGCCGAACCCCATGTTCTTGCCGCCGACTTCGCGGCCCGCGATGTGCTGGCGTGAAACAAGGTCAACCGCGACATTGACGTTCTTGAGGGACGATGTCAGGACGTTTTCCGGTGCCAGGTAAGCCTGGTCGCGGTCGACGCCGATCGCAAACTTACCGGATTCCTTTGCGGCCTCAATGACGCCGGTTCCGGTGCCGCCCGCCGCGTGATAGACGATGTCACAGCCGTCTGTGAACATCTTGTTGGCGATACTCTTGCCCTTGGCCGCATCCGAGAAGCTCTCCGCGTACTGGGAGACGACCTGGACGTTCTTGCCCAGCTGCTTGTTGGCATAGGCCACACCGCCCTCATAACCGTACTGGAACTGTTCGATGACTTCGCTTGAGATACCGCCGACAAAGCCGACTTTTTCGGTCTTGGAAACGGCTGCCGCGATATAACCGACCATAAAGGAGGACTCCTGGGCCCGGAATACGACGCCGGTCACATTGGCAGGCACATCTCCGAAGGCATTGTCGACACAGGCAAAGTTGACATCCGGGTTGGCAGCCGCTGCTTCAAGAACAGCGTCCGCACAGGCATAGCCGATGGCCCAGCAGAGGGTATTGCCGTTGTCGATGATGGTCGCGAGATTGGTCGTATAATCGCCGCTCTGCTTGGACTCGATATAGGCGACCTCTGCGCCGGTATCATCACGGAGCGTCTGCAGGCCCTCCCATGCACTCTGGTTGAAGGACTGGTCATTGATGCCGCCCGTATCCGTGATCATGGCGATCTTCGCGCCGGTGCCGTCTACATCCGAGAAATCATTGGCCTTCTTCATGAGCTCCTCGACAGGCGTATTGGCGATCGTTTCCTTGAAGGCAGCCAGGTCATCCGCCGTAGCGGGAGGCGCGATGATGCCGGCCTTGATCTTCTCGCCGCACTCAAGGGCCGCCTCATAGACAGCGTCCGGATAGTTGTGGTGATCCTCGGGGATACCGACCGCGCCGTCGGACAGACCGAAGGAAAGCGTCTGGCCGCCGATTTCAAGGCCTGCGATATGACGCTTGGAGACTGCATTGACGGCGACGTTGACGTTCTTGAGGGACGAGGTCAGGACATTGTCCGGTGCCAGGTAAGCCTGGTCGCGGTCAACGCCGATCGCGTATTTTCCGGCTTCCTTCGCCGCCTCGATGACGCCCGTTCCGGTTCCGCCGGCCGCGTGATAGACAATATCACAGCCGTCGGTGAACATCTTGTTGGCGATACTCTTGCCCTTGGCCGCGTCGGAGAAACTCTCCGCGTACTGGGACGTGACAACGACGTTTTTGTCCAGGATCCTGTTGGCATAGGCCACGCCGGCCTCATAGCCGAACTGGAACTGCTCGATGACCTCGCTCTTGATGCCGCCGACAAAACCGACCTTGCCGGTCTCGGACATGGCACCGGCGATATAGCCGACCATGAAGGAGGATTCCTCCGCCCGGAAGACGACGCCGGTCACATTGGCAGGCGTATCCGCAAAGGCATTGTCGACACAGGCAAAGCTCACATCCGGATTAACTGCTGCAGCTTCCAGGACAGCATCCGCGCAGGCAAAGCCGATGCCCCAGCACATGCTGTTGCCATTGTCGATCAGGGTCTCAAAGTTCGTGTTAAAATCACCGCTCTGTTTGGATTCGATATAGGCGACCTCTGCGCCGGTATCATCGCGCAGCTCCTGCAGTCCCTCCCATGCGCTCTGGTTAAAGGACTGGTCGTTGATGCCGCCCGTATCCGTGATCATGGCGATCTTCCATCCGGTTCCATCCACGTTCTGGATCGCCAGATCGATGGATGAAGCCGCGCCGCTTGCGCCGCCCGCGCCGCTGCCTCCCGTCAGCTCACCCGGTCTGACAAACCGGCAGGCCGGAAGCAGGAGCATAAGGCACAGGCTCAGGGCAATCAGCGCCCTTCTGGTGCACTTTTTCATAGTACCCTCCTTCTGATGCAGTGATGATTGTGTGAACAGGTTCTATATATGATATCTGTCATGCCGTATCCGGTATTCCTGCGCGCGGGTCTTTTCCGTTGCTTCCGTCTGTCGTTCCGGCCTCCGTCCCTTATCCCGCGCTGCGTTTTCTCTGTCAGCCGCTTTTTGACCGCAGGCGGTGCCGGATGAAATCGACGATGACCTGCATAGCCGCCTCGTTTCTGCCGCCCTCCGGAATAATGATATTGGCGCGCCGCTTGCTGGGCTCCACAAACTGTTCGTGCATGGGCTTGACCGTATTGAGATACTGATCGATCACACTGTCCAGCGACCGGCCTCTCTGTTTGACATCGCGCAGGATCCTGCGCAGAATGCGTTCGTCGGCATCCGTGTCGACAAAGATCCGGAAGTCCATCAGATCCACAAGGGCCGGCTCCGCAAAGATCATGATCCCTTCGAGGATGATGACCGGGTTGGGAAGGACAAGCGTCGTCCGGTCCGACCGGTTGTGGATGGTATAATCGTAGACCGGCATCTCCACCGGCTTTCCCGCCTTGAGCTGCCGGATGTGGTCACACAGAAGCTCTGTGTCAAAGGCGTCCGGATGATCGTAATTCAGCCGGGTCCTCTCCTCATAGGTCAGCTCGTCATGCCGCTTGTAATAATTGTCATGTCGCAGAATACTGACCTCATCTCTGCCGAAGTAATTGACCAGGTTGTTGGCCAGGGTCGTCTTGCCGCTGCCGGTGCCCCCTGCGATTCCGATCAGGATCGTGTCCATTCCGTTTATTCCCCCTGTCAGTTCACAAATGTTGATTCTCTTCAATCCTAAACATACATAATTATTGTATCACTTTGGTGTATCAACTACAATTGGCCCGCCCATCTTTTCTCCTTTCCGAACATGTCGAAGCGCTCCTGCGCTGAGAAACACGAGGAGAAGGACCGGAACGGATTTTTCCGGTGCGATCACAGCTGCCTGTGCCGGAGCATGTAATTGCGCAGGCAATCGTCAACAAATGCAAAGCATTTGTCCGAGAAATTCGCGAAGGCGATTCCTCGTTGACATCACGTGATGCTTGTAAAAGCGAAGGATCCTTTGCTATAATGACTGACATTGCGGAAATACCGTCGTACAGGCATGCTGCTCTGCTCCATCTCTTTTGGCATGCATAGTATCTTTCATCAAAAAGGACAGCTGAACATGAATATTACCGTTTACCTGGGTGCCAATTTGGGCACGGATAAAACATATGCAATGGAGGCAAAGGCACTGGGATCCTGGATCGGCAGCGCCGGACACCGCCTCATCTATGGCGGCAGCCGGGCAGGCCTCATGGGGATCCTGGCGGACGCCGTTCTGGAGGCCGGCGGAGAAGTGATCGGCGTGGAACCGTCGTTTTTTATCGATGCGGAAGTGCAGCATGAAGGGATCACGCAGCTGATCGTGACCGATACCATGACAGAGCGCCGGGCAAAGATGATCGAAATGGGGGATGCCTATGTGGCATTTCCAGGCGGCACCGGAACGCTGGAAGAGATTTCGGAGGTGATCTCCGCCAAAAAGCTCGGACACACCTCCAAGCCTGTCATTGTCCTGAACATCGAGGGCTATTATGATCATCTGGAAGCGCTCTTCCGGAAAATGGTGGAGGAAGGCTTCCTGACAAGGAAGGATATGGATAAGACCTTTTTCGCCCGCACTGTAGAATCAGCCGCCTGGCATATCGAGCATACCTGACAGGCTCTCGCTCAAGGCAGTCAGCCAAACTTATACAGACATATTTCCAGTAAAAAAGGCAGCGAGCCCGGGCGGGTTCACTGCCTTTTTACATGGTCTGATTCAGATATGTCGTTTGAAACTGTCAGCTGCGGCAGATGACGCGGACCCGGAAAACGCCGGGGATCTGACTGATCTCTTCGATGAGTTCTTCCGCAGGTGCGCTGTCCAGATCAAACAGGGTATATTCCACTTCTCCCTTGGATTTACTGGACATGCCGGCGATGTTGGTGTCAGAGCTGCCGATAATGCCGGTCAGACGGGTGATCATCTTGGCCTTGTTCTCGTGGAAGACACTGATCCGGTTGCCGGTCTCGCACACGCCGAGATCACAGTTGGGATAGTTGACGCTGTTTTTGATGTTGCCGTTCTCCAGGTAGTCGGAGAGCTGCTCGACGGCCATGACCGCGCAGTTGTCCTCGGCCTCCTCGGTGGAAGCGCCCAGGTGGGGGATCGTGATGCAGCCCCTGCGGCCGGCGACGGTCGAGTTGGGGAAATCCGACACATAGCGGCGGATCTTGCCCGCGCGCAGAGCCAGGACGACAGCCTCCTCGTCGACCAGGACGTCGCGTGCCATATTGATCAGGATCACGCCTGTCTTCATCATCGCGATCGCGTGGTCGTCGATCATCCCCTTTGTAGAGGGAAGCGCGGGCACATGGATCGTGATATAGTCGCAGACATCATAGATATCCTCGAGGCGGATGACATGGTTGATCCGGCTGGAGAGGTGCCATGCGGAATCGACGGAGACATAGGGGTCATAGCCGTAGACCTCCATGCCCAGGTTGACAGCGGTGTTGGCGACCTGGACGCCGATGGCGCCAAGTCCGATAATGCCCAGCTTCTTGCCCTGCAGCTCGGTCCCGGCAAAGCGCTTTTTCTCCTTCTCCGCGACTTTGGCGATATCCTCATTGTTCCAGTTGGCCCGGACCCAGTCGACGCCCTCGACAATGTCGCGGGACGCCAGCAGCATGCCGGCGAAGACCAGCTCCTTGACGCCGTTTGCATTGGCGCCCGGCGTGTTGAAGACGACGATGCCTTTTTTCGCCAGTTCGTCGATCGGAATATTGTTGACGCCGGCGCCCGCCCTGGCGATCGCCAGAACCTCATCCGAGAGCTCCATTCCGTGCATGGACGCACTGCGGACCAGGATACCGTTTGCCTCCTGCAGATTCTCCGTCAGCTGATACTGGTCGGAGAACTTATCCAGACCCTTCTGCGAAATATTGTTGAGACAGGCATATTTGAACATATTACTTCTCTTTCCTTTTCCTTCCTGCTTCAAAATAATAAAGAACTATTTACTTTCCGTCGTAGGCGATCACGCTGTCGACCCTGTAGCCCTCGAGCTTTTTCCTGCCCTCAAGGCCTTTGAGCTCGATCATGACCAGAATGCCCGCGACAACGCCGCCCAGCTTCTCAATGAGCTCAGCAGCTGCCTTGACCGTGCCGCCGGTCGCCAGCAGGTCGTCCACGAGCAGGACCTTCTGGCCGGGCTTGATCGCGTCGACATGCATCTCCAGCGTGGCCTTGCCATACTCCAGATCATAGTCGACAGACTCGGTCTTCCAGGGAAGCTTGCCCTTTTTGCGTGCCAATGCCAGCGGCTTATGAAGATTGTAAGCCATCGCGGCACCGTAGATAAAACCGCGGGACTCCGCTCCGACGATCACATCAAAGTCCAGATCGGCGACGGCCTTCTGCATCTCATCGATGGCCAGGTGCATGCCGTCCGCATCCTGAAAAACGGTCGTGATATCGCGGAACAAAACACCGGGCTCCGGGAAGTCGGGAATTACGCGGATATAATCATCAAGTGTCTTCATGTCTTTTCCTCCTCATGTAAAAAGATGACACTGCGCTCCTCAGGGCGCAGCCACTGCACTATTTTAACATGTTAAAGTGCTTTTTTATAGTGCCGGAAGTTCTTTTTCCTGTGCACATTCACAGCAGATCAGCTGTCTTCAAGCAGTTTCCTGCCATGCCCCCTGATGTCACGGTCTGTTTTCCGGTTCATTCTCGGGATTGCCGTACGAGAACTGCAGCTCCTCCGGCACATGGTGGCGGTCTCCGATGAACCGCACCTGCGGGGTGCCGTCAGGCAGGATATCCACGCAGCTTACGCTCACATTGAAGAGCAGAAAGCGCCTCATCTGCTCTGCCGGGATCCCGGACGCATAGTTCAGGAAGGTCTGGATGGCAGTCCCGTGGGATGCGATGACGATGGTCTGCCCCTGATGGTCCCGCGCGATCCTCAGGATCGCGTCCCGCATCCGGTTGTAGACACCGACCAGGGTCTCTCCGCCGGGCGCCGCGGACTTGGAGCGGTCCCGGTTCATCACATAATGATCATAAAAAACAGGGAAGCGGTCATGGATCTCTTCCTTGGTCAGGCCGTCCACCTCACCGAAATCCATCTCCGTCAGGTCCGGGTCAATGAGGACGGGCACGGGCTTTTTCTGCGAGGACAGGGCATATTCCAGGGTCTTTTTGGCCCTCTGCAGGGGACTGGAGATGCCCAGATCCACCTCGATCTCCGAAAAATATGCCTCCAGCAGGGCGCCCTGCCGCTCTCCCGCCTCATCCAGCGGATTGTCCGCCCGCCCCTGATAGCGGAGCTGCTGGTTCCAGGCCGTCGTGCCGTGCCGCACCAGATAAATGGTCGTGTTTTTCATCCGTCTCTCCCGTCACATGCAAATCTGCGGTTCGAATGTTTGCAGATCGTTGCCAGTCAGCCATTTTCCTCCAGGCGTCCGTTCAGGATCGGCCTGGAGATTAGCCATTGATAAAACATGCTTTCTCACAGTCGGTCTTTATGCTGTCAATTATCCAATTCCCGCAAATCCGATTGCAGGAATCCGGATACAATCTTATAATAGTTCTGAAACATGTACAACCACAGATTTACGTCTTTTCTGAAAAAAGCCGGAGAAAGTCGGGTGAAATGCTCTGCACGAACATTTCCATCTCACATGCTTCTGCCGGGTTGAAAAAGAGGAAATCGACCATGAAAATCATCACGAATACAGCTTCTTCACTGACGCAGAGTGACGGAGAACGTCTTGGGATCACAGTCCTGCCCGTCTCCGTCTCCCTCGGTTCCAATTCTATGCGCGACTATATCGACATCACACCGGACAAATTCGTCGAGCTGCTGCACGGGGATGAAATGCCCGTCTCTTCCCAGCCCTCTGTCGGAGACATCATGTCCGCCTTTGAAAATACGGAAGAAGATACCCTCATGCTCACGGTCGCGGACGGCCTCTCCGGCGAATACATGACCGCCATGGGCGTCCGCAACAGCCTTGACAGGAAAGAGCATATCCATATCATCAACTCCCGGTCTCTGGCCGGTCCGCTCCGCTATATGGCGGTTCGCGCAGCCCAGCTTCGAGACGAGGGAATATCCCCGAAGGAAATCCTGGACAGGATCCGCTCCTGTGCCAGCTCCAATGTCTCCTTTGTCATTCCCGCTGATTTTAATTATCTGAAAAAAAGCGGCAGGATCAACAACATGACTTCCATGATTGGCGGCGCTCTCCACCTGCTGCCTGTCCTGACCCAGTCCGAGGACCATAAGCGGATCTCCTTCATGACCATCCGCAGGACCTGGAAGACGGCGGTTGCCACCATCATCTCCAGTCTCAAATCCATCGGCGTGGACAGCAGATACCTCATCACGGTCGCCTACGCGGAGGACCGGGACCTGGCCTGCCGTGTCGTGAAACAGATCCGCGAGAGCTTCCCGGAGACACAGACGGAGATCCTGCAGCTCGCCCCCTCCCTGATCACGCACGGAGGCCCCGGCTGCATTGTCGTGCAGACTGTTCATACGGTGTAAAGTATCGATTTTTCGTAACAGGAGGATTCATATCATGCTGACACTGATCTTTGCGATTGTGACAGGTTATCTGATCGGTTCGATTCCCTTCGCCCTGGTCATCGGCAAGGTCTTTTACCACACCGACGTGCGGGAGCACGGCAGCGGAAACCTGGGCGGCGGCAACACCGGCCGCGTCCTGGGCAAGCGCGCCGGCCTGTCCACTATGGCCCTTGACCTTTTGAAGGTCTCTCTTGTCATCCTGCTGGTCCGCCTCATGGGCGGCGATGACAATGTCATCGCCCTGGGCGCCCTCGCCGCCGGGATCGGCCACTGCTACCCGATCTATGCGGGCTTCCGCGGAGGCAAAGCGGTCGCCTCCATGTACGGCTTCCTCTTCGGCCTCGTCGCATTCGCCGGCCGCAGCCCCTTTTACTTCATCCTGCCCCTGATCGTGTTCATGCTCGTCCTGATCCCCGGCAGAATGACCTCTCTGGCCAGCATGGTCTCCACTGTTGCGGCCACCATCTATATCTGCCTGCAGCCCGAGGCTCCGGTCATCAAGGCCGTCCAGCTCATCTACTGTGTCCTGATCATCGTCAGGCACCGGTCCAATATCGACCGCATCATCCATCACTGTGAGAATAAAGTCTCCTGGATCCCAAAGCTGTGACCGGCGAGGCAATACACAGTTCAAGGGCGGCTCGCATTACTCATTCCCCGTAAAACCTCATCGAGGAATGGCTGTTCTTTTTCCAATATCTATAAGGACTGTATCATGTGAGCGGTAAGCTCTGATCAATTTCCATGGTGGAAACAATCAGCTTACCGCTCACAATTGTTATTTCATCCCATATCGCTCACCCGCAAAACACCTTCATCTGTCATAAACTCAGTTCCATATCATCCGGATCAGTGCTGTAGTATGTGAATGACCCACCGCCTACGCATACGCTTAGAGGCGGGGGCTTCGCGCCGCTTACGCGGACACTGGGCAGACACTTGCCCGCTGTCCCGTTTGACCGG
>CACZIO010000021.1 GCA_902781215.1 uncultured Lachnospiraceae bacterium | reverse complement strand
CCGGTGCGGACCTTGACCACGTGGAGGACGTTGTAGACAAAGATCTTGCCGTCACCGATGTGGCCGGTGTAGAGGGCTTTGCGGGCAGCTTCGATGACCTTGTCCACGGAGATCTTTGCTACGACGACCTCGACCTTGACCTTGGGCAGGAGGGTTGCGTCGACGACAGCGCCTCTGTAGCGCTCGCTGGAGCCTCTCTGGATGCCGCAGCCCATGACCTGGGTCATGGTCATGCCTGTAGTTCATCAAACTTGTTGAGACGGCAGATGATGGACAGGCGGTAGATGCCGGAATCCGGGATAGCTCCCGCTGCTGCGGGCAGATCAGCCCAAGTCCCGACAGGTGCTTTGGCAGATCCAACTCCGGATACCGCAGCTGCTGTGACACCGGAAGTATCCACGACCTTGACCGCTGCCTGAATCTGGGCGCCGGTGGCTTTGTCATACTCGCCCTCTCCCAGGTCTGTGTTCTCATTGACATCCATGACCATGTTGGTAACATCGCTGATAGCAAAGCCGGAATAGGCACTTGCCAGGCCGTGCTCGTGCAGATCCAGACCATCAATCTCCACCTGGGCGGGACAGGCCGATGACAGCATCGATGGCTTTGAAGACGATGAACATGACGATCAGAACATAGGCATCAATTGCCAGAATGCCCAGAGCCTGAACGCCAAGGAGTTTTGCGCCGCCACCATAGAAGAGACCCTTCATCACGCCGTCCTCGCCGTTGGAGAAGAGACCGACCGCGATGGTGCCCCAGATCCCGTTGACCATGTGGACCGAGACCGCGCCGACCGGATCGTCGATCTTCGCGATATTGTCAAAAAATTCCACGGAGAAGACGACCAGGATCCCGGCTGCAAGGCCGATGATAAAGGCGCCGAAGGGGGTCACACAGTCGCAGCCCGCCGTGATGGCCACAAGGCCCGCCAGGGCGGCGTTGAGGGTCATGGAGACATCGGGCTTACCGTAGCGCAGCCAGGTGAAGATCATGGTCACGACCGTCGCCACAGCCGCCGCCAGGTTGGTGTTCATGAAGGCCAGCGAGGCGTGGAAGGCATCCGCCCCGTCCGCCATGGAGGCCGTGGACCCTCCGTTGAAGCCGAACCAGCAGAACCAGAGGATGAAGACACCGAGCGCAACGGCTGTCATGTTGTGTCCGGGAATGGCCCGCGCCTTTCCCTCCCGGTCGTACTTGCCGATCCTGGGCCCCAGCATCCAGGCCCCCAGGCAGGCGATCACACCGCCCACGTTGTGGACGACGGCGCTGCCGGCGAAATCGTGGAAGCCCAGGCCGGACAGCCAGCCGCCGCCCCAGGCCCAGTGGCCGCCGATGGGATAGACCAGCAGGGAGATGGCCGCCGAGTAGACACAATAGGCCTTGAAATTGGTCCGCTCCGCCATGGAGCCCGACACGATGGTCGCCGCCGTCGCGCAGAAGACCGTCTGGAAGATGACATAGCACCAGAGCGGCATGGTCTGGGGCACGACCGTGTTCTCCGCCCCGTAGATCCCCCGGATCATGGGATCCAGGCGCCCGATCAGAGGCGCCGTGCTCCCGAACATCAGACCGAAGCCCACCAGCCAGTAGCAGGGGGTCCCGATACAGAAATCCATCATGTTCTTCATCAGGATGTTGCCCGTGTTCTTGGCCCTGGTCAGTCCCGCCTCACACAGGGCAAATCCCGCCTGCATGAAATAAATCAGGGCTGTCGCGATCAATACCCATGTAACTGTTGAAACATTGAAATCCATACTCTGCCTCACTTTCTCAGAATGCAGAAATGCTCCTGCAAAGGCGAAGGTCCCTCTCCGGATGCAAAATGCTCCTGCAAAAGCGAAGGTCCCTCTCCGGATGCAAAATGCTCCTGCAAAGTCGAAGGTCCCTCTCTGTACGCAAAAGCACTTCTGACAACTACAAAGGGCCCGGATGCGCAGGCACCCGGACCCCTTTGTCCGCAGGATATCCTTTTCAAAAAGGATCTTGTTTTTCACAGTCCCTGTTCCCGCAGGAGACCGTGTACCGTCCGCCGGCTGTATGACCGTAGGCAGTCCCCGTATGGGAAAAGGAAAGGAAAAGTATAAGGATAAGGAATAAAAAGAAAAAGCGCCGCAGGAATGATTCCTGCAGCGCCCTTGCTTTTATGAAGTATATTATACGCAGTTTCGTGAAAAGGTCAAATGGCATTGTATACAATAATACTATTTAAAGTCATCAATCTTTGTGCACTTTTTTCAGAGGATCGTCTCTTTCCGCAACAAAAAGCGCATGGATCATTCCGGGTCATTTACGCCCACCATCAGATGCTCATCGGACATGTCATAGTACAGAGTCAGTCCGCTGCCATGTACATCATAGACATGAATGATCTCTGAGAGCGCGCCTCCCCCATCGGTCGCTGCCGCTTCCCCGGTCATATCGATCATATCTTTTTCGCCGGTCAGAAAGGTCTGTGTGCAGTCCGGAAAAGCCTCCAGCAGACCGGGCGAAAAATGGACCGTGGTCTCAGACTCAAAGACCGCCGTGTAGAGGATCTCCGCCTCGACCAGGTCCTGGAAGATATGACTGCCGTAGCTCAGCTCCGGCACATAGCCCGCCCGGGACTCGGAGATTTCCGCGATCATGTCGAACTCGCTGATATCGGAGAAAGCGGAGGGCACGCCCAGCTCCGGAGAGGAGGTACAGATCCGCCCCGGCGTCAGCAGCAGCATCCGCTTTCCCTGTCCCCGCAGCTTCCAGTTGACTGCGGACAGGGCGTCCCGCACCAGGTATTTGTCCCGGTAGGGCATATGATAGTAATTGACAGGGTCGATATAGACGACATAGTCGACCGCATAGGTGCGCGAAAAGCCCATGGAGACACTTTTTGTCTCCAGCAGGATCCTGTCCGCCGGCAGGTCAGGGACATGGACCGCATCCCCCTCCTTTGTCTGCTGCAGAGGCCTGCACTGGAGCAGGTCGATCACATACGCCCCGTCCGGCGCTATATTGATCGTATATTCGATGTCCACAGGGTAGGCGTAGGCCTCCTTCAGAAGCTGCAGGATCCCCCGCATATCGTCCATGAGCTGCCTGTTTTTGACCAGGCCGTCGCAGGAGACATAGTAGATGCTCCGGTCAATGCCCCGGTCCGTGAAGGTCCGCTCCGCATCCCAGTCATGGGAAAGAAGAAGGCGGTTCAGGTATGCGGGAATCTCCTTCTGTACATATTCCGGATCCAGGCCCTCTACCTCTCCCGAGGAAAACTTTACCGCATCGATCAGCCTCTGGGAGAACTGGTGGCGGTCGGAGGCGGAGGTCAGCAGGTTCCTGGAGGGATCCTCCAGCATGACCATGCGGGGATAGGAGCCGGTCCGCCGGTCCACGGCCGCCGTCCCCAGGCCCATGACCAGGCGCAGCATGCCCTCGCTGGGATGGTCGGCACTGAAGCGGTAGGGGCTGATGGAATATCCGACCCCTGCCGCGGCCGGCATATAGAAATTCTCGTATCGGGAACCCGAGACCCGCTGGACCAAAATGGCCATCTGTTCATCCCGCTTTTCCAGGCCGCGGCGCTTGCGGTAGTCCAGGGCGGACAGGCCCATGGTGCTGGCATATACCGTGCGGACGGCATTTTCAAAGGTCTCCAGCCGTTCTTCCAGGGTCCCTGTCCCCGCGCAGAAGACAGACTCGTACTTGCCCGCAAAAGCATTGCCGAAACCGTCCTCCAGGATGGAACTGGACCGCACGATGACCGGGTCGCTGCCGTAATACTCCAGGAGGCGCCGGAATTCCGCCTCCATGGACGCCGAAAAGGACCCGTGCAGGAGCCGTTTCTCCACCTCCGCGGCCAGGGCAAAATACCCCTCCTCCGTCCGCTGCTTCACGCGCAGATCCCAGAAGCCGTTGTCCACGATATAGGTGTAAAAGACATCCGACCCGATGTAAAAGGAGTCATGGGGCTCGATTCGGGCGTAGATGTCCGGCCGCAGATTCTCCGTCAGCTTGCGGGACAGCAGCATCCCCGTGGCCTTGCCGCCGATCATGCCCGTCCCGACCATGCGGTCGTGGACCTCGAAATAGTCCTCCGGCGCAAAATGCTCCTTGATCAGGTCGCGCAGCCGCTCATCCCGGGTCAGCATGATGTTGCACATGCGGCTGCACTCCTGCGTCACATCCAGACCGTTCTCATGCTTGATCCTGGTCCTCTGGAAAAAGCGCTCCCAGCTGTCCATGGTCTGGTTGACTGCAGCCGCACCCGTCCGGTTCATCTGCCGGTAATAGCGGCTCATCTGCACGCCCTCCCGCCCGGGCGCAAAAGACCCTGTCCGCAGGTCGTAGAGATGGGGCTGCAGCATCTCCTCCGTCTCCCGCCGCCAGACCTTGAGCGGGCGGACATACATGGAGGCAATCCCGGTTCCCCGGACGGATCCGTCCCCCGAACCGGCAGGATTCTGCAGAGCGTGTGTATTTTCTGTCAAGTTTTCTGTCTCCTCCGTGAAGACATCCAGAAAGAGCTGGGTCGTATCCCTGATCTTCTGCAGGGCATCAAAGGAGTGCCGGCCCCGCAGGACGGGAAAATAGGCCACCGTATCCAGAATGAAAAGGAAGGGACAGGTCAGGTGAAAGAAGTCCCCCATGAGCAGGTCCGTCGCCCAGGCGGCCTCCAGCTCCGACAGGCAGTCAAAAACATAGAAGGCATCATACCCCTCTTCTTCAATGATGTTGTGGATCTCCACCGTAAAGGTCTCAAACCGGTGCGACAGGGGCACCCGGATGATCCGCAGGCCCTCCATGGGGGGCAGGATGGGGTCATGCTCCGCAAAGCGGATATAGAGTAGGTTCCTCCCGTCCCGGACGGCCTGCTCCGCGAAGGGCTGGGCAACGGCCCTGAATTCATCCAGGGAGCTGACCTCCCAGACTACATTATCTCCCAGACGTATATTGTCCAGCGCCTGATCCATCGCCGGGATCCCCGATCTGATTCTTTCAAATGCTGCCATGCGACACCTCCCTCTGCACATTCACTGAGACACCTGACACCTGCCCTCCCTGCGGTACTTTTCATTCCGCGATCGGCTGCTCGAAACGATTCTTGGATCCCTGTTCCGGAATCGCAGTTGGATAGGTTCCGTCAAAACAGGCCGTGCACAGGCCGCATTGATCCGGATCATACTTTTCCTGCCGGAGGGGCAGTTTTATCGCATCCTCCACAGGCAGATAACCCAGAGAGTCCGCCCCGATCAGTCCGGCTGTCTCCTCCACTGTGTGCCTGACCGCAATCAGCTTATCCTCCGAATCGATATCGGTCCCGTAATAGCAGGGATGCAGGAAGGGCGGCGCGGAGATCCGGACATGGACCTCGGCAGCTCCCGCCTCGCGCACGAGACGAATAAGGGCAGCCAGCGTCGTCCCGCGCACGATGGAATCATCCACCAGGACCACGCGCCTGCCCGCCAGGACATGGCGCACCGGATTCAGCTTCAGCCGGACCATCCTCTCCCTCTGTGTCTGTGTCGGCGCGATAAAGGTCCTGCCGATGTACTTGTTCTTGACCAGCCCGATATCATAGGGGATCCCGGATTCCGCGGAAAAGCCGATCGCCGCATCCAGGCCCGAATCAGGCACACCGATGACGACATCCGCGCTGACCGGATGCCTCTGCGCCAGAAACCGGCCCGCCCGAATACGGGCTCTGTGGACGGAGGCACCGTCGATGACCGAGTCCGGCCTGGCAAAATAAATGTATTCGAACACGCACAGAGCACGAGGCGCAGTCCCGCAGTGGCTGCGGATGGAACGGATTCCGTCCCGGTCCGCGATCACGATCTCCCCCGGGTCCAGATCCCGCACGAACCGGGCCCCGACCGCATCCAGGGCGCATGTCTCGGATGCAAATACAGTTCCTCCCTCTTTGGTCTCCCCCATACACAGGGGCCGGAATCCACGCGGGTCCCGCGCCGCCAGCAGCTTGGAAGGGGACATCAGGATCAGGGAGTAAGCTCCCTCGATCCTGTTCATGGTCTTTTCCAGCGCCTCCTCGATCGAACCGCATTTCAGCCGCGCCCGCGTGATCAGAAAGGCGATGACCTCCGTGTCACTGGTTGTATGAAAAATGCAGCCCTCCATCTCCAGTGCCTCGCGCAGCTCTGCCGAATTGATCAGGTTCCCGTTGTGGCAGAGTGCCATATTGCCCTTGCGGTGCCGGACAACAATGGGCTGGGCATTGGCCCGTCCAGGACTGCCGCTGGTCGAATAGCGCACATGACCGACGGCAATATTACCCTCTCCCAGCCGGTCCAGGGCGCCTTCCGAAAACACCTCATCGACCAGCCCGACGTCCTTGTGATGCCGGAATACCCCCCGGCGGCTGACCGCGATCCCGGCCGCCTCCTGCCCCCTGTGCTGAAGGGCAAATAAACCTGCATAGACATCATTGGCCACCGGGCCGCTCTCCCGCTGCCATATTCCAAAAACTCCGCACTCCTCGTGAATCATCGGATATTTCCTCCCGGAATCTCCCAAATCATTTCAAAGACTTTCATGTGACAATATGGAAATAAAAAAAAGCGCCCTGAGAGAATGTGGTATTCTCTCAAAGCGCCTTTGCTTTGTCTTTTATTATATATGCAGAAGCAGATTACTGCCAGTGCTATTTTCAGTATTATCAAGATTATACAAGTTAAAAAGCCTCATGCCATTGGCACAAGGCTTGATTTGAACAATATTTAAAGGCTGTCACACGCTCATTCGATTTGTCATTATCAGACTCAGCGTGAGTGTCACGCGACAACTGGAATCATTCCAGCTCGCTAATCAATTCGTGATTCTATATAAATTTGTATAGGAGCTGTTATACGTTGTGACTCCATTTGTTCTCATGTATCCTGCTTAGCTCAGGTCCTCAAAATAGACAAGCCAGAGCGCCTCCTTCAGTTCCGGATCAATCCGCTCAAGACACAGATGGAGAATACGCTTTTTTTCTTTATCCTGAAGACGCTCCTCCGGCGAAAAAATGCCGGCAAGTTCCTTCTCTGCTCCTTCCAGACTGAAACTCTCGATCCGGCTTTCCCTGCTGTGAAAGCGGGAAGCCAGGTTCCTGGCCGTCTTATACAGATAAGCTTTGAACCCGCCCTCCCGGATGCGGGGCTTTTTGACCATGATCCTGGCGAACGCCTCGACTGTCAGGTCCTCCGCATCCTGCCAGTTGCGCAGATATCCGTACAGGAAGACAGTCAGGCTGTCGCCATATCGGATCATCAGCCTGTCGTAAGCCGATGTATCGCCTGACAGGAACTGACGATAGGATTCATCATCTCTGTTCACAGCGGCTGCCCTCCTTTCTTTCCAGTGCGTTTCCTGCGTTCACAATAATGATAAAGGCTTTTGCTCCGGGTGATATAGTCAGTATTTAGCCAACAGGTGAATGTTTAATCATTATATCATCTGCAATTTTCTTCATCAACGAAACAAGGATCACCCTGTAAAACACAAACACCAGGAGCATCAAAAGCAGAAGATTGATTTTGCACGCCGCTTTAATCTCATCAGCAAAGGCAAATATGAAGGCCCCGGTTTTACCTTTGTAGTCAATGAGCTTTTAACTCCGCCCTCAGACCAGGCTGAAGAGCTTTTTGCGCAGTTTCTGTCGGAACTGGACTACTATTCAAGCCTGGGAGCAGATATCTATACAGACTTCCAACTGACTGACCGTCAGCTGACCATAACGTATTGCATTCCTGTTCCCTCTTTCAGTGTTGTTAAAAGTCAGATTGACGATTTTCTGGAGTATATGCGGAATAGCGGAGAAGAAAATGACTTCCTGCGCGACAATTTTGAGATCATGTTCAGGGGTAGTCTGCAGGAAAACTCCAATGATATTGCAGAAGAAATCAGGTTTTATTGCAGTAAGTAGAGAACAGAATCTCTGAAAAATGTAGACATTTTGTAGATGAAATGTAGACATTCGTACTTTCCTTTAATTCCCTGCGGAATCTGCCTCTGTCGATTGCAAACGCTTTTCATATCCGACTACTCCTATCCCAAAACATTAAACGGGAAAAGCTTCAAAGTCGGAGCGGACGGCACGCACGTCGGATTCACTGTTGAGAATAAAGAGGGCGATTCTCTGTATTACTATATTGTCATTCCCCGCAGCTGAATAACGTATAAAAATGACCGCAGCGTGTTATGCCGGCGGCTTACAAGAACACCGTAAAAAAGAAGGATCTGTTCCGGCTGTGCATCATCGCCGTGACAGATCCTTTTTGATCCTCTTATCTGTTTTCAGCACTGCAGATTGATCATCATTTCTGATTCTTATCCTTCATATCAAACACCAGCATGGTAATATCATCAAACTGCTCTGCCTCGCCAACGAAGCTTTCAATATCACGCTTCACACCCGCCTGAAACTCTTCGAGCGTGAGATCCTTATTCCTGTCGAAGGATTCCATCATTCTGACGAAGCCGTAAAGTTCTTCGTTCTGATCGGTGGCTTCCGGAATGCCGTCTGTATATACAACAAGCCGGTCTCCGGGATGCAGGACAAATTCATGATCGCTGAATTTCAGCCCCTTCATCACCGCAAGCATGGGGGAATGAGGATATTTGATCAGTTCAAAGCTTCCGCCGGCTCTTCTGAGCGCCGGATGCTCATGTCCCGCGTTTGCTTCCAGCCCCTGTCCCGTTTCGATATCAATGATTGCCAGCCAGACCGTGACAAACATCTCACCCATATTATCCGCACTAAGCTGGTTATTGACATCATACAATATTTCAGATGGTTTCCCGCCCATCAATGTACGGTTCCTGATGAAGGCTTTGGAGGTGGCCATAAACATGGCGGCCGGAATTCCCTTGTCGGAAACATCCGCTATCACCATAGCCACGTGCTTATCATCCGGCATAAAGAAGTCATAGAAATCGCCTCCCACTTCCTTGGCCGGATCCATGCTGGCGTAGATATCAAATTCTTTTTTGTCGGGAAACGGCGGGAATGTTCTGGGAAGCAGACCGGCCTGCACGCGGGTTGCCACACTCAGCTCCGCATTGATGCGCTCTTTCTCTGCCGTGATCCTTTGGACTTCATTGATATGCGCATCCACCTCGTCGATCATATTCGAAAAGTCTGCCGCCAGTTCACCGATCTCATTCCGGCTCCTGATGCGTGAAAGCGCTTCTTTGGATTTCTCCGTTTCTTTAGAACGCGAATACTCCACGACGCTTCTGCTCATACTCCGTATGGGCTTCAGGATAAAATGGTAGAACATCACCATACAGAGTGTAGCGGAGATCGCCTGCAGCAGGGCCAGGATGCCCACGATGATCACCAGGCCCCTGTTCATTTTGGAAGCCGTGTCGGCATTGGAAGTGGTCCCGGTAATAATGATGGACTTGTCCCCGGACTGGAGTATCTTGCTGTAGAAGCTCAGATGCCCTGCTGCATCGTAATGGCTGTATTTATCCTCTCCCGAAAGAATGACCTGCAGCTCGCTCTTCTGCTGTTCATCGTTTTCCATTCTTGTGGCAAAAAGAAAGGCGTCGTCTTTCCCTGTGCCCCTCTCACACTGCCCGTCGCTGGCACTGAGGAGAAAAATCTTTTCTGCAGCCGTATCATCCGAGGCAAAAATCGACAGATAGCTGAATCCGAATCTCTGCAGAAGATCATTCATGCGAACTATCCACTGATTGTAGACGAGCTCCGCAAAACGTTTCTGATCTTCCTCCGAAAATGACTCGACCTGCTCCTGTGTGAACCCGATCAGCGGCTGGTTGTTATGTCTGCTTACAAAGTCTCTTTCTTTTTCTCTTGCCTCTTCGCATTCCTCATAATCCAGGTCGAGCTCATCGTCCAGATGATCCAGAAGATAGGAAAACACCCATTCATGGGATGGATAATTATCGATCGTACCTTCAATGCTCTCGGATATGCCTTCAAATACCAGCCATCTCTGATTAATATACAGCTGGTCAATAATTACCCGTGAAACAAGAAAAGCTACCAGCATTGTCAGAAGAATGGAAGCAAGAAAAATCAGTGCTGCGCTTTTTACTATGCTCCTTTTGTTTTTCATTTTCTTTACTCCCGCCTGATGTCATCTTCTCCGGATCCGAGAAATATATCCGCTATCTGATCGATGACTTCCTGACTTTCCTTAAGATCCGGCCTTAAGGAAGGGAAAGCATGCGTACATTCTTTATTGTCCGTATAGTACCAAAGCCGGCAGGGGATCCCTGCTTTTTTCAGTGCCTTCTCGTATTTCAGCGTGTACTTTTTCAAAAAATCCTCATCGCTGCTTACCAGCAGCATGGGCGGAAGATTCCCGATGATCTCGGAATGCTCCGGATTCATCATCTTCATAAATTCCTTGTCGGATCGTTTTTCCCCATAGATCTGTCTGGGATAAACCATGCCGATCAAATCCAGCTTCTTCGTATAGAACATGCCGGAAAAGCACGCCATCATACGGACGCGGAGGTTCGACAGGCGCCCCCCTACTTTCTCGTACAGTGCCCAGGATCTGTGCATGGCATTTGCAAAAACGGCCAGATAGGCTCCTGCGCTTTCGCTCACAACATACACCCGGTCTCTGTCGCCTCCGTAGTCAGGCAGAAGCTTTTCCACCTGACGGAAGCCCTCACAGATATCAGACAGTTCCCCGCAGGCATCTGCCTCGGTCAGTAGACGATAGGACAGAGAAAAAACCAGAAACCCTCTTCCGGCAAAGCGCATGCAGGTCATTGCCTCCATTCTGGCATTTCCCACAAAGAGCCCGCCGCCGTGAATCATAATAATGACCGGCAGAAAGTGCCCGGCCGGCCTTTCGCCGGCCGGCCGGAAGACGTCCATGGAGAGCGCATTCCCATCTCCCCCGGAATAAGGCAGACCGAGATCTGCCTCCAGCTCATCCGGAACCTGAATCTGTATGGAGTCGTAGAACTCGCCAGACATCTTCTGCATTTTTTCTGCATATCTGTAAAGAATTGTTTTTTTAGGCTTCATAGTAATAGTCAATATCCGACGGATCAAACATGACCGCCAGCATTTTCATGACTCTTTCCTTGGCTGCTTCTCCGTCGCCTTCTGCGCCCTTCGGACCGTCCTTTGCCGGTCCCTGTTTTTTCGCTTCTGCCCTGCCGACTTTCAGTGCTGTTCCAAGCTTTACAAAAATTTTCCTCATGTCGTGGCTGTTGCCGATCTTGTCCTCCCACACCAGAGGGTTCTTCATTTCTTCTCCGCCAAGAGCCGCAACGCCGGGCATATACGGAGTGCCGGGCATAGCCATTGTCCGGATGCGTTTCTTCTGCCCGCCGGCTTTTTCTGCCGGCACCTGAAGCTCCCCGGGGACATGGATTCCGGGCGTGTAATCCTCCATTTTCACAGACATCACAGCAATACCGGGATCCCCTCCATGTTCCTCAAAATAAGTCTGGAACGCTCCGATCTGCTCGCCGGTAATATCATCTCCCAGAAGAAAGACCTGGTTCAATGCCTGAAACCACTGTCCTGACTTTCCGGCCGCATCGATCAGCGCCTGCAGCCGGGAAGCATAGAGCACAAGCACGTTGACATTGTACCTGCAGACCAACGACAGGAAGGACTTATTGTATCCTGTCCTGTATGGAATCATGAGGCATTCGCCCATGAAGAACGTGATCTGCACCTGATTGACCAGCACATAGGAACTGCTGATCTCCGCACTCAGGCCCACCAGTATATTCGTGTCCTTGCTTTTCTCCGCATACAGCTCTGCCACGCGAAAGACCTCGGCATTGATCACCGCATCAGAAAATCCTACCGGCTCATAACGGCCTTCGTTCTCTCTGTGCAGAATGACCGCTTCATCGCCGCCCCTGCCGTAGACAATCGGATAAGCTTCATATTCCACCAGAAGATCGCTCATCAGCATGACGCCCGGTATCTTTTGCAGAAGGGAGCGTCTCTTTTTGATTTTGGTGATTTCTTCCTGCGGGACAGCGGCTCTCCGCATCTCCGTCGTCAGAATGATCACCCGGCGCAGACCTGTTTCCTGCTCCATCAGCTTCTTAACGAACGAAGGGCTGGCCTGATAATCTGTCAGGATAAGATCCGTCAGTTCTTCCTCTCTGACCGCCTCTGCCAGACGCTCCGCATCTTCCATATACGCATAGGGAAGCATGGAAACCAGCGCGCCCGTCATGTTCAGACCGTAGAAGGCATACACGGCCTCCTTTGTCATGGCGCCGGGGATTCCCACCCTTGCATTGCTTCTTCCTGTCATTTTAAGGCCGGAGAAGACTTCCGCATAGCAGTCCCATTTTCTGAACATCTGCCGGTACGTGACGCTTCTGGCTTCATCTCTGATGGCAATGCTGTTCAGGGAGTCTTCATCCAGTGACTTCATCTCCCGGATCGTTTTCCAGAGCCGCTGCTGTTTATAGGTGCCGCGTTTGATCTTGCTCTCGATCGCCTCCGTCTTTTTGGCCAGCTCCGCCCTGCCTGTCTGCCTGGCATACTGGATCTGCGCCTGTTCCTCAAAGAAGGCGAGCATCTTATCGTTGGCATCCTTGCTCTGGGGAAGGTCAGGATGGGCGAAATTAAAGGTGTGCTTCAGTTCGTCATCGCCGTAATAAAGCAGTTTGGTTGTCTTGCCTGCCTTTTTCAGGGCCTTCTCATACATGATGCTGTATCTGTTCAGGAAATCACCCTTACTGGTCACAAGGAAGGTGGGCGGGAGATTATTGATAATCTCCGGATGTTCCGGATTCATGAACTGAAGGAACTCTGCATCCTCCTTTTTGTCCCCGTAAAACTGCTCCGACAGCAGCGCCCCCAGAATATCGTCCCTGCTGGTATAAAACATCCCGCAGGAAAGACCGATGGCCTTAAAGGTCATGTGGCTGGGCTTATACCCGATGGCATCCTGCAGCTTTCTGGATTTCTTCATGGCTGCGGTATAGATCGCCAGAAATGCGCCCGCACTGTCCGCTGTCAGAAAGACCCTTGAATAATCCACTTCATACTCGATCAGCTTTCTCCCGACAAGATCCATGCCGGCGCAGATATCGTCAAACTGCTCGCAGACATTGGCCCTGGGGGAAAGCCTGTATTCTATGGAAAAAACCAGATATCCCCTCAGTGCAAGCTCTCTGGAGAGATCCAGTGAGATCTTCCTGTCGCCGGTCACCAGCCCTCCGCCATGGATGGCAACGATGACCGGCAGTTCCCGGCCTTCATATTCTTCCCCTATGGGCTTGAAAATATCCATGGCAAGGGGAACGCCTTCCCTGTTGATATAGGGATTGTTCAGTTTCTCCAGAACCCTGCCCTCAAGATCATCTCTGACGGACGGAGCAACAGGCTTTGAACTGAGGGACTGGATCAGTTCCAGCCCAATGCGGATCGCGCCGCGCCTGACCGATCCCATTGCAGAGTCCTTACTATTCTTACTCATCTTCTGTCGCCTTCCCTTCTTCAGACATCAGCTCTGTAAACAGTTCATCGTACACAGGCAGCATATCCGGATTATTATGCAGGTTAAAATGATCACGGTCCGGATAGTCGATCACCCGCAGATCCCGTGCGTGCTGTCTTGCCAGCATTTCCCTGGTCTGCAGCTGCTCGGGCGTATTGTTCAGGTTCGCCCGCAGAAGGACGGTTCTCCCCTCATACGGATCAAAGATCTTATCCTCGGCGTTCAGGAAACTCAGCATACTGTAGGCAAACAGCATGGTCTCCTCCGGGATATCGTTCTCCCTGAATTTTGCCAGGAGCATCTCTCCGAAATCCTCTCTGGTATAGGTTTTGGCAAACCCGGCGCCCTGGGAAGGAATCAAGTCGGAGTCTCCCAGGAATGCGATGGGTCTGTTGTTCCGGATCCGGTCCATCTTCGCTGTCAGACTGTAGCCCAGTTCTCCTCCGAAAGAGTATCCGATATATCCGAATACTTTATTCTTCTTCGGGAGGATACACTCAATCAGTTCCGCGTAAAAATGAACAATATAAGGATACCTCTCTCCTTTAAACAGTTCATTGTAATGATAATTCACATCTTCGATCAAAAGGACATTAAACCGTCTTCTCCAGTCATCGAGCAGGTGCTGCACGCTCATCTGCAGTACGATGCCGAGAACGACCACTATAGTCGGTTTCTCCTCCTCGTAGGCATTGCAGAATTCGCAGACCTTCACCCCCTGTCTGTCCACTCTGGGTCTTCTCAGCGGATCCGCAGGACAGATCAGGTCCGTAACGGAAAAGCTCTTGTCTGTCACATAAGCGATATTCGTAATCAGCTTGATGGCCAGAAGGAATCCGGATACACCGGTGCATGTCAGTACCGCCTGATGCATGGCCATGACGAGACAGCAGGAACTGTCCTCATCGCTCACAACATACAGATCAAACAGCGGATCCGCTGCCGTGCCTGCTTTCGCGGAAAGAAGCTTATCCCGCAGCTTCCGTGCCGCATGGCGCGCGTCCTCATTCTCCCCGCACCGGACAAACCGGGCGTGAAGACGGCGGTCCGTGAAGACCATGCGGGGCACACTCACCCCTTCATGCACATAGGACGTCCGGAATATCTCGTTGGATCCGGCCAGCTGCTCCAGCGCTTTCTCCAGATCCTCCTTCTCCGGCAGCATTCCTGTTTCAAACACGCCCACATAAGCGTATGCTGCGTCGCTGCGGTCTGATGCGGAATCGGAAGCGGACAGCTGCGCTTCTTCCTCCTCCGTAAGAGCCCGGATCGACAGAATCTTTTCTCCGGCTGCGGCAAGGCTATCCCGGACCTGTTCAAATTCCTCCACGGTCCATGCGGTCTCCCCGTAATCCGAAGCTGTCATGAGATCCCCGTGCAGGCTGTTCAGGAAAGATGTTTCCTTTCTCATCTCAGCCAGGATATTCTGTGCAAGCTGCTCCATCTCATCCCGCCGGTAAAGGGATTCATTATAGTCAAGATCCAGGTGGAAGCACCCGTTCAGGATCATGCAGTTGATGTTGATATCCGAACCAAAGCCGTTTTCCCGCTCTCCCCGTGAGGCTTTCTCCTCCTGCGGCACGATGGAGAACAGACTGCCGCTCTCTTCGGCGCTGCCGGCTTCTCCCAGATAGTTGAAGCTGATTTTGGCCATCCGGTCGGAAAGGTAATCTGTCTTCGACTGTCCCGGTACAAAGCGCAGGATATTATAACCTGCCCCCTTCGCCGGAACGCGGTGCAGCGTTTCCTTTACCCGGATGAGATCTTTTTCGATCTCACGGCCGGATCCGGCGCTGATTCCGTCAAGCACTACCGGATAGACCGATGTAAACCATCCGACGGTTCTTTCAATCTGAAGGTTTTCTCCGAAGTTTTCCCTGCCGTGGCCTTCCAGCTGAATGGATACATCTCCGCTGCCCGTGATCCTGCGCCAGGCTCTGGCCAGCGCCGTGATCAGAAGGTCATTCATGTTCAGGTGAAGTCTTGTGCGGCGGGCTCCCAGCACCTCTCCCGTACCGTCGCGGTTCAGGTCAGCGGACACAGAGGAAAATCTTCTGCGATAGTCCTTTGTGTTTGAGGTGGGCAGCGCGAGAAGCTTTTTCATCACTCCGTTCCAGTAAGGAATCTCCTCCGCCAGCGCCGGGCTGTTCCGGTATTCATAAAGGGCCTTCACGTAATCCCGGTAGGTACTTGTCTTCGGTTCAAGAACCGGTTTTTTGCCTTTTTGAAGCTGTCTGACGGCATCTTCGAGATCGCCGGTCAGTATCCTCCAGGAGACACCGTCCACGATCAGGTGATGGGCCAGCAGATAGAGCAGTTCTTCGTTCCCCCGGTGAATCAGCACGGGGCAGAAAAGCGCCGCGCGCATATCCATCTGTCTGCGCAGATCCTTCAGGAGCTGCGGAAGACGCTCTTTATCCGACGCCTCCAGGAAGACTTCCTTTAATCGGATCTTTGCCCCGGCAGGCTTCACGACAAGCTGCCCGTCATCATACACGGCCCGCAGCAGATCATGCTGCCATGCCAATGCCCCGAACGCGTCCTCCAGGATTCTGTGCTCTGTATTTTCATTCAGCTTCAGAAGAAGCTGCTGTGTAAACACTTCCTCCCGCGGCAGTTCCAGATATCGGAAGAAACTCATGATGGCGCTCTCTCCCACCGGTCCCTCCATGGGATCCTGGCTGATGCTGAGAGCCGTCTGCTGCTCTTCAATATGGGCCGCGATGTTTCTTACCGTATCATATTTCAGAATATCTGCTGTATGCACGCGGATGCCGTACTGGTACAGACTGCTGACCATACGAAGGGTATTGATGGAATCGCCCCCCAGGGCAGCAAAGCTGTCGGCAGCGCCTACCATCCGGGTGAGTTTGAGAACCTCCTTCATGCACTTCGCAACGATGATCTCATACTCTGTGGAAGGCTCCACGTAATTCTCTTCCTGTGCGATCACCGGATCCGGGAGACGTTTTCTGTCCGTCTTGCCGTTTACGGTGACAGGGATTTTCTCCATCTGCACGAACCAGGAAGGTACCATGTAATCTGCCAGGATACGCTCCATAAAGGAACGGAGCTTCCCCTCCAGTCTTGTAGGATCGCTCTCCTCCGTCCTGCTTTCATCAACGGTGTAATACAGGACGATCTGATCGTTTCTGACATCGGCCGCCGCCTGTGCCACTCCCACATACCGGAGTGCGCAGGCCTCTATCTCACTGAGTTCGATGCGGAAGCCTCTGAGCTTGATCTGCGCGTCCGCTCTTCCCGCATACATGAGCTGACCGTCTTTCGTGTATGCCGCCATGTCTCCGGTGTGGTAGACGGGAACCGTCCTGCCTGCGGCGCGGATCGTGGTAAAGCTCTCTTTTGTCAGCTCCGGCTGGTTCCAGTAGCCTTCCGCCATCTGCGGGCCGGCCAGGCAGAGTTCGCCCGTCATGCCGGCAGGAAGGAGTCTGCCCCTGGTATCACAGATATAGCTTGCGGTTCCCGGTACAGGTCTTCCGATGGGGATCTCCTGTTCGTCTCCCCGCAAAGTATAGAAGGAGGAACAGACAGTGAATTCTGTAGGTCCGTACCCGTTGATGATCCGGTAACTGGTTTTCCTGCAGGGCGCCAGCTTCTCGCCGCCCATCATCAGATAATCCATGGGCAGCTCCGGCGCATGGGCAGCCAGCTCCATGCCAAGGAGGGTAGGCACCGTCATGCCGTTGATCATTTCTCTCCGGATGTACTCCTCGACGGACAGCAGATCCTTTCGCATCTCCTCGCCGAAAATGTGAACGGTTGCCCCCACTGCAAGCGGGCATGTCAGATCATCCAGGGAAGCGTCAAAAGCGAAGCTGCTCAGATGACCGTAATTTCCGCCGGCCGTGATCCCCAGCCTGTCTGTTCTCCAGGAGACGAAATGATGGAGGGATCTGTGGCTCTGCACAACACCCTTCGGCGTCCCCGTAGAACCCGAAGTATAAATCATGTAAGCATAGCCGCCGCTTTCGGCGAGATTAACGGGTCCGGAATTCTCCCCCTTCTTCATCATAGTTTCCAGTGTTTCTTCTGTCAACGTTATTCCGGCGCCGGAGTCACTGAGCATGAACTGTCTCCGGTCCTGCGGATAGGCGGGATCCAGCGGAAGATACGCCGCTCCTGCCTTCATGATGCCGATCACCGCAATGACAAACGCCCTGTTCCGGCCGATTTCCACTGCCACAAAGCTGCGCGGTCTGACGCCTGCTTCGATCAGGCAGGACGCAACCGCATCCGATTTCCGGTCAAGCTCCCTGTAGCTGAGGCTGCCGGCCTCGTCCACAACCGCTCTGTATTCGGGATATTCCGCGGCAGCCTTCACAAAGAGGTCTACCCAGGTTTCCCCCTCCTCATAAGATACCGGATCTCCCGCAGAAAGCAGCGCCATCTTCTCTTCTTCCTGCGTGCTTAACAGGCTGACGTCTTCCATCAGCTCCTTTTTCGCCAGAGAGGATGCTGCATTTGCCAGTGCATCGGCGAACAGCTGCATATCCTCCTGATTATACTTTCTTCCGTCATACTCCAGATGGATTCTGTACTGGTCCTGCTCCGGATACACGGTAACCGCAATATCAAATTTCGGCGTGTCAAGTTCCAGCGCGATCTGTCCGGGCACATCCGCAGTTCCGCCCTCGAACATACCGCCCTGATATACAAAGATAATGCCTGCACGCTCCCCCAGTTCCGAGACAATGCGGGTATAAGGATACATCTCTCTCCCGGTTGTCTCCCGGAGCTGGCTCTGCATCTGCCGGACATAATCCACGGTGGCTGCAGGAGCCTCCTTTGCTTTTACCACAACCGGCAGGGTTCTGGCAAACATTCCAACCGTACCCAAAAGCGCAGGATCCGCCTGGCGTCCGTTGCTGACCGTCACATAGAAAATGTTGTCCTGCCTGTTCAGCCGCCCCAGCGTCTCGGCGAACGCCGCCTGCATGAAGCTGGCAGCGGTCAGATCATTTCTTCTGCAGAAGCTGTCAATTTCCGCCAGATCCGTGTGGGAGACCACACTGGCCAGGCTCCTGCCGTCGGGCTCCTTCGAGTGCCTGAGGACCGCTGCTTCTGATCCGGCCAGCAGATCATCAAAATACGCATTGGCTTCCCGGCATGCGGGTGAAGCCAGATACTCCTGCTCATACAGCGCATAATCGTAGGCGCTCACCTTTTCCGGAGCCGGCGTCTCCCCGCCCAGGACGGCGAAGATCTCCTTCATCACGACCTCCGTTGAGAGGCCGTCAAAGATGATATGATGCACATCCATAAAGAGCCAGCAGGTATTTGGAGCGGCGATCACCTCGATCCGGTAGAGCCGTTCGCTTAGAAGATCGAAGGGCCGGACCCTGGTCTGGAACCAGGAAATCTCCGGTTTCTCATCGACACGGGTGCAGGAGACATAAGCCTCCTCCTCATTTCTTTCCTGTACAAGCTCGCCGTCCCGGAAGGCAAAGCGGGTCTTGAGGTACGGATGATTGTCGACGACTGTCCTGACAGCTTCTGCCAGTCTTTCTCCGTCCACGTCTCCCATATCAAGCAGCGACGGGGTATTGTACTGGAGGGATTCCCTGTTGTTCTCCCAGTCCAGATATACGCCTCTCTGGTTCTCAGTAATGGGATAAGCATCCTGCACCGGCGCAGCCTTCACAACGCTGCCTGCGGCAGGGCCCCTGCCCGCGCCTTCTTCCAGAACAGCTGCGATCTCCCGAATGGATGATGCGGCCATGAGTTCCCGCACGGTGATGCTCTTTCCCAGACTCTCTCTGATCTGCGCAGCGAATCTCATCAGTCCGATCGAACTCATCCCCAGTCCGACCAGATCATCGGTGACGCCGAACTGCCCAAGCTTCAGATTCTTTTCCGCCAGAGCAAGCAGTTCTTCCTCCAGCTTCGTTTCGGGACCTGCCGCCGCAGATCCGCCGGAGACAGGATCCCTGAGTGCTTTCCGGTCAATCTTTCCGCTGGGCGTAAAAGGCATGGCGGGAAGATGTACGAAAACAGAGGGCATCATATAAGAGGGCAGTGTCTCGGCCATATAAGCGCCAAGGGCCTCTTCATCAATGCTGCCGTTTTCTTCGTTCAGGCAGTAATACAGGATAAGCCTGTCCTTCTTCACCGCGGCCGCTGCCATGCGGATTCCCTCATAGTGGGATGCGCAGCTTTCGATCTCTCCGAGCTCTACGCGGTAGCCCCGAAGCTTGATCTGATTGTCGATCCTGCCAAGGCACTCCAGACAGCCTTCTTTGTTGTAGCGTCCAAGATCTCCCGTATGATACATCCTGACGCCGTCAACAAACGGGCATTCCTCAAATACTTCCTTTGTTTTTTCCGGATTATTCCAGTATTCTCTGCCTGTCTGCGGCCCCGCATAACAGATCTCACCCGTGATTCCGGGAGGCACCAGATGTCCTCTCGGGTCAAGGATAAAGATATAGCCGTTCGGCATGGGGCGGCCCACCGGGATCCGCTTGTACACCCTGCCGGGTTCAAGCCGGTACAGAGCGATAATATCCGTGCATTCCGTAGGTCCGTAGCAATTGACCACAGCGCAGTCACGGCTGCTGACCACATCCGTCAGCATCTCGCCGCCGATAACAATATTCCTGAGTTTCAGATCAAAGCAGTTATACAGCGTCTTTCCCACGGCTGTCGTGAAATCCGCATTGGTGATCCGGTGTCTTAACAGGAATTCATTGATCTCATCCGGTTCTCTCCGGATTTTTTCAGGCATGATAAATATACCCGCTCCGGCGGCAAGCACCGGGAACAGGCTCTTGATATGCCCGTCGAAGGAGAAGGAGACATGGTGGGAAACCCGGTCCTCCTCCGTGAAATTCATATATTCCTTCATCGCGAAGGTATAATTGAGCAGCCCCGCATGATTCAGGCAGGCCCCCTTGGGTTTTCCGGTAGAGCCGGAGGTATAGATCATATACGCCATGTTTCCGGGTTTCGCGAAATTCACCGGCTGCGTGCTGTCATCCCTGAATTCCCGCAGGGCAGCTCTGACGACCTCCTCCGTCAGGATCAGCCCTGCGCCGGAATCCTCCGTCATGTAGCGGATCCTCTTCTCCGGGTAAGCGGGGTCAACCGGCAGGTAGGCGGCGCCCGCCTTATGAATGCCGATCACCGCGACCACAAATTCCTTGATCCGGTCCATCCTGACAATGACAGGTTCATCCTGCCTGACGCCCTGTTTCACCAGCCATTTGGCAAGATGATCGGACTGAATGTCAAGATCCCTGTAATTGATGTGACTGATATAATCTGTCACGGCGATTCTTTCCGGATAAGCAGCGGCTGCTCCGGCAAACAGATCCAGCCAGGTCTTTGACCGGTCATAGTTCAGTTTTTTCCCTGCGGAAAGCTTCAGCACAGCCTCTCTGTCCTTTTCGCCCACCAGACCGGCATCGGACAGTCTCTCATGTTCTGCCATGGACAGCGCCATCTGTCCCAGGGCCTTTCCCAGACTCTCCATATCCGCTCTGTCAAAGCGCCTGCCGTCATACTCGATCCGGAAGACATAGCTTCCGCGGTCAGGATAGGCCGTCACGGAAACAGGGAATTTGACCGTATCAAGCTCCAGGGGAAGCTGAACCATCCCCTCGATATCCCCCATCTCAAAGAGGCCGCCCTGATAAACAAACAGCAGATCCGGATAAATCCGGTAATCATCCACCAGTCTGGTGTAGGGATACATTTCCCTGGCCATGGTCTGCTGGAGCTGCCCGTGCATGGCCTTCACATATTCCTCGGTGGTCATATCTGCATTTTCGGAAGGAATATGAACCACGGGCAGTGTCCTGACGAACATACCCATGGCGTTCAGCAGGCGGGAGTCAGCGGATCTTCCGTTGTTGATGGTGGCATAGAGCAGTTTCTCCTGCCTGGTGATCCTGGAGAGCGTCTCTGCCAGGGCAGCGTTCAGGAAGCTTGCCACCGTAACACGCCTGGTGCGGCAGAAAACGTCGATTTCCTGCGCATCCACGGAGGCGGAAACCAGTTCGTTCTTCCCGCTTCCGGCATAAGAGGATGCGGGGAGAGAAACGGCCTGGGCATCGCCCACAAGGCTTTCAAAATATTTCCCGTCTTCCCTGTACCGCTCCGTATCGCTGTACTGATCCTCATAGACAGCATAATCCAGAGCCGTGATCTGTTCTTCGGTCGGCTCTCCGCCTTCATAGACATGCAGGATGTCCCGGAGCAGAAGGCCGCCGGAAAGGCCGTCATAAATGATATGGTGAATATCCAGGAAGAGCCATATTTTCTCCCCGGACACCACGACCTCCGCCCGGTAAAGTCTGTCATGCAGCAGGTCAAACGGGCGCACCTTCTCCTGGAACCAGGACAATTCCGGTTCCGTCTCCAGGATCGTGCAGCGCACCTGCGCCTCTTCCTTAACCAGTCTCTGGACCAGCACGCCCTGCTCGTAAGAAAATCTGGTCTTCAGATACGCATGGGCATTGATCACGGTGCTGACCGCGCGGGCCAGTCTCTTTGCATCCTCCGCAGCCGCTTCTTTCCGGCCGCCCGAAGCGGAAGAAGCCTCTCCGGACTTTTTCATCAGGTACAGAGAAGGCACGTTGTACTGCAGACTGTCCCTGTTTCTCTCCCAGTCCAGATACACGCCCCGCTGGTTCTCCGTGATGGGATAGAAGGCTCTTCCCGGGCAGGGAGTAATGACATGGCGCTGTACATTCTCCCGGTCCTGCGCTTCCATCATCTTCGCAAGCTCCCTGATGACGGGGTTATGCATGATTTGCGACATCTCCACGGTTCTGCCGAGCCTGCTGTGAATCTCCGCCATGAAATTCATCATTCCGATGGAGGAAAGCCCCAGGCCCACCAGATCATCCGTCACGCCAAAATGATCCGTATTCAGCACGGAGCAGGCAATGGCGAACAGCTCTCTTTCCAGTTCTGTCTGCGGCGGAAGCATCTCCAGCGTCTCGGCAAGCGGATCCGGCAGCGCCTTGCGGTTGATCTTTCCGTTCTCATTCAGGGGAAGTCTGTCCATGCCCATGAGAACAGAGGGTACCATATAATCTGTAAGCCTCTGCGCAAGGTACTGCTTCAGGGCCGCTTTATCCACAGCGGCACCGTCCTCCGGCTGATAGTAAAGGACAATCTGCCCGTTCTTTTCCATGACCGCCGCCAGCCGGACGCCCGGATACCTGACAGCGCAGTTTTCGATCTCTCCGGGCTCCACGCGGTATCCCCGAAGCTTAATCTGATTGTCGATCCTGCCGTGGAACTCCAGTTCCCCATCTGGATTGTAATGCGCCAGATCCCCTGTCCGGTACACCTTAAAAATCTGCCCGGCGGCGCTGATCGCAGTGAATTTTTCTTTCGTCAGTGCCGGCTGCTTCCAGTATCCGTCCGCCATCTGGGGGCCGGAAAGGCACAGTTCTCCGGCCATGCCCTGCGGCAGCAGTCTTCCATAGGTATCACAAATAAACGAACAGGTTCCGGGAACCGATCGTCCGATGGGAATATTAATATCTTTACTCTGATCCACCTCATGATAGGAGGAGCAGACGGCAAATTCCGTGGGGCCGTACCCGTTCATCAGCCGGATTTCTGTTTTTTCACAGGGCACCATCTTCTCGCCGCCCATCAGAATGAAATCCAGCTTCAGCTCGGGATGTCGGTTGACCAGGGCCATGCCGATCTGGGTGGAGAACGTCATTCCGCTGACTTTGTTTTCCTTCAGATAGGCAGCCATGGCATCCAGGTCTCTTCGCACAGCCTCCGACAGGATGTGCAGCTCTGCGCCGGCGGAAAGAGCCCACACGATATCATTGACGGATGCATCAAAGGAAAAACTCGGGTGATGGGCATGAACGCTCTCAGACGTAATACCGTAGCATTTGATTCCCCATTCCACCAGCGCTCTGACGGCGCTGTGCCTCAGCACCGTACCCTTGGGCAGACCGGTGGAACCGGAGGTGTAAATCATATAGGCAATGCCGTCCGTTTTCGCCCGGTTGACCGGCGGTGCATCCTTGCAGCGCTCCCGGATTTTTCCGAGGCGGTCCCGGGTAATGACAAATTTTGCATCCGAATTATCCAGCATATAGCGGATCCGCTGCTCCGGATAGTCGGGATCGATCGGGACATAGGCCGCGCCCGCTTTCTGGATTCCCAGCACGGCGGCGACAAACTCCTTCACACGCCCCATTTTAATGGCAACAAAGCTGTCTTTTTCGATTCCCTCCTTCAGGAGCCATGCGGCAAGACTGTCGGAGATGCGGTCAAGTTCCCCATAGCTCATGCGGCTGGTGCTGTCGACCACGGCAGTTTTGTCCGGATTCCGGCGTGCGTGCTCCCGGAAGAGATCCACCCAGGTCTTACTGGTATCATAGACCAGCGCTTCCCCCCGGGACAGTGCAAGGATTTTCTCCTCCTCTTCCCCGTTCAGCATGGAGACGTCCTTCATCTTCTCAGCCGTGACCAGGCTGAGCGCTGTCTGTCCGATGGCGGAGGCCAGCGTCTCCATGTCTGTCCGGCCGTAACGGGTTCCGTCATATTCCAGCGTGATGACATAGCTGTCTTCCGCCGGACTGATGGTGATGGAAACAGGGAATTTGGCAGCGTCAAGGAACAGCGGGATGGACTTAAGCCGGTCATCCGCATCGGAGGCGTTCTGTACGCCGTCCTGAAAACCGAAGAAGATTTCCGCCTGAACCCGGTGTTCTTCCACCAGCCGGGTGTAGGGATAGTCCTCTCTGGCAATGGTCTCCTGCAGCTGCTGATAAATCTCTCTGACATAGTCGGCCGCCGGCCTGTCTCCGTCTTCTTCGCCCTTCACCACCGCCGGCAGTGTCTTGACAAACATTCCCGCAGCATTCAAAAGCTCCGGATCCGCGGATCTTCCGTTGCTGATGGTGGCAAAAAGCATCTTTTCCTGCCTTGTAATCCGCTTTAACACCTCCGCCACGGCAGCCTGCATGAAGCCGGCCGGTGTGACATGATGCTCCTGGCAGAATCGGTCGATCCCCTGTGCATCGATTCTGGAGACGCAGTAGCCAAAGGGGCGGCCGTCGGGCACGGCAGAATCAGGATATACCGCCGTCTCCGCTCCGGCAACAAGCTCGCCGAACCAGGCCTCATCCTCCGAAAAACGGTCTGAGTTCCTGTAGTCTTTTTCATACTGCGCATAATCACAGGCCGTGACGGTCTCTCTGCTGATCTCTCCTCCGTCATAGGCGGTAAGAATATTCTGCAGCAGCAGTTCATAAGTCAGGCCGTCGCAGATGATATGATGAATATCACTGAAAAGCCACGTCCGGTTTTCAAAGGAAATGACTTCAAAGCGGCAGAGCCCGCCCTCCAGCAGGTTGAAAGGACGCACCTTTTCCTGGAAAAAGCCGATCTCAGGTTCTTTATCAAGAACGGTATACGCGACCGACGTCTCCTCGTCCTGCAGCATCTGCACCAGATCCCCGTCTTTATAACCGAAGCGGGTGTTCAGGTAAGGATGATTGTCCAGCACGGTTTTGACCGCGCGGACAAGCCTTTCGGCATCCATGTTCTTACATTCATACAGATACGGAATATTATAGGACGTGCTCTCCCGGTTTTTCTCCCAGGCAAGATAGATTCCGCGCTGGTTCTCCGTAATAGGACAGCATTTCCCGGTTCCCGCGGCTGCCGCCTGCGTCAGATGAAATACCGGCGTTTTTTCCTCATTCTCCAGGATCTCTGCGATCCGGCTGATCGAAGGCGCCTGCATCAGTTTCCGGACCGTGATGGATCTGCCCAGGCCTGCCTTGATCTCCGCGGCAAAATGCATCAGCATGATGGAGCTCATTCCCAGACTGACCAGATCATCCGTCACGCCGAATTCACCGATATCCAGATTCTTTTTCGCAATCGCGATCAGCTGCTCCTCCAGCTTTGTCCGGGGCCGTGTGATCTCCTCATCTCTGCCCGAAGCCGCCGGAAGCGCTCTTCTGTTGATCTTTCCGCTGGGCGTAAAGGGCATCTCGGAAAGATGCACAAATACAGCCGGAATCATATAGGATGCCAGCGTCTCTTCCATAAATGCTTTCAGCGCCGCCTCATCGACAGTGCTGCCGTCTTCCGTGCAGTAGTACAGGATCAGCCTGTCATTCTGCACCGCTGCCGCCGCAAGGCGAACGCCCTCATAGTGAGCGGCGCAGGCCTCGATTTCTCCCAGCTCTATTCTGTAGCCGCGCAGCTTGATCTGATTGTCGGCTCTTCCCAGGCATTCCACCTGGCCTTCTTCGTTATATCTTCCCAGATCCCCGGTATGATACATCCGAAGGCCTTCGACAAAGGGGCATTTTTCAAAGCTCTGCGCCGTTTTTTCCGGGAGCTTCCGGTAGCCCACGCCCGCCTGGGGACCGGCATAGCAGATTTCTCCCGCCACGCCCCGCGGCAGAAGATTGCCGTTTCTGTCGATAATGAAAATGTATCCGTTTGCCATGGGGCGTCCGATGGGAATCCTGCTGTAATCCCTGTTCGGATCCAGATCATAGAGCGCTATGATATCCGTACACTCCGTGGGCCCGTAAGCATTCGTAATTGTATAGGGATGACCCGCCTGAATATCCGTCAGCGCTTCCCCGCCCAGAGAAATAAACCGCATATGCAGGTCATAGTCGCTGACCAGCATCTTTCCGATGGTGGTGGTAAAGCTTCCTCCCGTGATCCGGTTCCTTTCCAGGAACGCATAAATATCATCCGGTTCTCTCCGGATGGCTTCGGGCATGATAAATAAAGCTGCCCCGACAGCCAGCTGCGGATAAAGATCTTCAATATGCCCGTCGAAGGAGAAGGATACGTGATGGCTGATCCGGTCTTCCCCGGTCACTTTTCTGTGCTTCTTTACCGCATACACATAGTTCAGAAGGGACCGCTGGGTGATCGATACACCCTTGGGCTTTCCGGTGCTTCCGGAGGTGTAGATCATATAGGCAAGGCAATCCGGCTCGGCCAGATTGATCCTGCCATGCGCCTGCCCTCTCGTCTTTGCAAGGATCTCCTTTACCTTCTCCTCTGTCAGCACCATTCTGGCATCGGAGTCCTCCAGCATATACCGGATCCGCTTCTCCGGATAGGCGGGATCCACAGGTACATAGGCAGCACCCGCCTTGTGGATTCCGACCACGGTAATCACAAATTCTTTAACCCTGTCCATCTTGACGATCACAGGATCATTTTTCTGTACGCCCTGGGCGATCAGCCATGCGGCAATGCGGTCGGATTCCTCATCCAGCCGGGCATAACTGCACTGCCCTGACGCATCCTTGACTGCCAGAGCGCCGGGACGGGCGTCCACGGTTCTTGCAAAGAGATCCAGCCAGGTCTCTTTTGCATCGTATGCCAGCTTCTCTCCGCCTGACAGGGCAAGCACATCCGCCCTGTCTTCGGAATTCAGCCTGTCAAGCCGGCAGAGCGGTCTGTCAGGCTGTGCCGCCATCCCCTCCACCAGTGTTTTAAACAAACGGAGAACCCTTGTGATCTCCTCTCTCCTGTAAAGCCGGCGGTCGAAAGCGATATTCAGAACAAGCGCTCCCTCACGGAGATACAGGGAGGGAATGATGCTGTCAAAAAGCTCTTCCTTCGTATATACGGGCTTTAAGGCATCGGCGGAAGGGCCGCCGTCCGTGTCATAGTTTTCAAATGTAAGAACGGTCTGCAGCAGATTGCTTCCCAGTTCTGTCTGCTGCTCGATCCGCTCCAGCGGGCAGAAATCATAAGCACCGCTTTCGTCCGCCTGCCTTCTGAGCTCCGCAAGCGCCGTAAATGCCGTTGTTTCTTTCTCTGTTTTTACTCTTACCGGCACGGAGTTGATGAAGAGGCCGACCATCCCGCTGACATCGACCTTTGTATTGCCTCTGCCGGATACCACCTTGGCAAATACCGCATCCCCGCTGTTGCAGTACGTCTGAAGCACCAGTCCCCAGGCCAGTTCGATCCCGTTGCTCACGGTAGCGCCCGCCTGACGGCATACGGCCGTAAACCTGTCTGTCAGCTCTTTATCCAGCGTGATGGAGAGGTCGCTTTCTTCACAGCGCAGTTCCTCGGGCACTTCCCCGTACGACGGAATCTCTGCTTTATTATCATAGTCATCCAGGAGCGCTCTCCAGTAGGAAAGACCCTCAAACATGTCTTTTGAAAGAATCTCCCGGACAGCCGCTTCATACCCGCCCTGTGCGGAAGGCGCCGTTTCATCCGTGGAAACGCCCTCCATTTCCTGACGCAGGAACATGGCAAGATCGGAAAGGTAAAGGCGGATGCACCATCCGTCGATGATGATGTGATGTACGGCCACGATCAGATAGCAGCTGTGGGCATCCTTCCTGGCGCAGCACAGATTGAACAGGGGCGTCGTCTTCAGGTCGAACCCGTCACGGATCATCTCCTCCCGCAGCCGCATGGCAGCCCCAAACGGATCCGCTTCGCCGCTGACATCCGCCATAACGGGTACGGGTATGCGGTCCGTGATTGCCTGCCGGGGCACGCTGACGCCGTCATAGATGATCGCCGTGCGCAGCACCTCATGTTTCCTTACCAGCCTGTAAACGGCGCGCTGAAGCTGCGCGGCTGTGGGAAGCCCCTCCATTTCAAAGATATGCACCAGTCTGTAAGCCCTGGAATCCGGTTCGGAAATATGGGTGAAAAGCATGCTCTCCTGCATGGGCAGCAGAGGATAAATCCGTTCGAGCTTTACCCCTCTTGCCTGAAAATCTTCCGAAACGGCAAGGAATTCCCTGTCGGTCCACTCCGTCTCACCCAGGTCTGTTGCGGTGACCGGAACATGCGCGCTCTCCCGCATCAGCCTGCAAAGGGCGCGGATCTCCTCCGGTATGCCCCGTACAAATTCGATGGCCGTGTCTTCCTCATAAATGTCTGTGTTGTAGTCCAGCTGCAGTTTAAAGCAGCCGTCCTCAACGAGACAGTTTACGGACAGATCCGGTCCGAACACATTTGCCGGACTGACATCATATCCCGTATCGATGCGGCCGTCGCCGGCAAGGATAATATCCTCGATCCAATCATCATCCCTCTTCCGGCCCAGGTCGCCCAGATAATTGAAGCCGATACGGGCCGCATTCTCCGAGGAAAGCGCAGCTTCTTTTTTCCCCGCCAGATAGCGCAGGACAGAATAGCCCGCGCCTTTATCCGGAACCCGGTGCAGACTTTCCTTTACGGTGACAAAATCCTTTTCGATCTGTCCGGACAGGTCTTCAATGACAACAGGATAAACCGATGTAAACCATCCCACGGTCCTGTCGAGATGAAGATTTTCAGCAAACTCCTGCCGGCCGTGTCCTTCCATCTGGACAGATACCGAAATATGTCCCGTCGCCCTGGCGTAACTGCTGCATACTGCCGTCAGCAGCAGATCATTGATATCCGCATGCCATTTTTCAAAATCCGCATGCACGAGTTCGCCGCTTTTTTCTTCGTCCATGGACAGGGAAATACGGTCAAAGCTGCGGCTGTAATCTTTTGCCCTGGAAAGCGGCAATGAGCGGAGCTTCTCTTCCGTTCTTCTCCAGTAGGGAATCTCACGGCTGAGTCTGTAACTGTCGCGATACTCTTTCAGTACCCTGGCATAGTCAAAATAACTGCTGGTGCCGGATGCAAGTCGGATCTCTTCCTCAGTCCCGCTCTGCTCCCATGCATTCCGAAGATCTTCCAGAAGAATCTGCCAGGACAGCCCGTCCACCACCAGATGGTGCGCGACAATCAGGAAGTAATCTTTTTCCTCCCCATGGATCAGGACAGCCCTCACCAGTGCTTCATCCATGACAAGATGGGACTTCACCTGCAGACAGAAAGCTGTGAGCGCAGCATCTGCGTCCACGCGGGCTTCTTCAATGATAAGCTTCGTGCGGCTCTCCCGGACGAAGAGGGTCTCTTTTTCGGAATCGTAAACAGCCCGGAGCATATCATGCCGGGCAACGCATGCATCCCAGGCTCTCTGAAGCCTGCCGATCTCTGCACGCTCTCTTAATACCAGCAGACGGCTCTGGTGAAAATATGCCGGTTCCGGCAGATGCAGATCCTTAAAAAAGGCAATGATGGGCGTGTCCGGTATCGGCCCTTCATATGGTTCGTGAGAGATTTCCGGTGCGGAAGCATGCTTCGCCAGCCGTGCGATCTCCCGCACGGTTCTTCCCTTCATAATATCGCTGACGCCAAGCTCCATCCCCCGGTCTCTCAGCATGCTGACCAGACGGATGGCCTTGATGGAATCTCCTCCAAGCGCAAAGAAGCTGTCCAGCGCTCCTGCGGGCTCTGTGATCCCGAGAAGCTCCTGCACGGCGCCGGCGACTGTCCTTTCCGCTTCGTCCCGGGGCGCTTCATAGACACCTGCTCCGGTAATGACAGGCTGCGGAAGCGCCTTCCTGTCGATCTTCCCGCTCGGGCTCAAAGGCATCTGCGGAAGCTGCACAAAGAACGCCGGAAGCATATACTCTGTCAGCCGCTCCGCGAGATATGCCCGCAGATCACTTCTGTCGATCTCATGCTCGACGGTGTAATAGAGTACAAGCTGATCCTGAAATACGCTGACCGCCGCAGACTGTATCCCCTCATAGAGAGATGCCTGATATTCAATTTCCCCGGTCTCTATTCTAAAGCCTCGGAGCTTCAGCTGGGAATCCATTCGTCCCAGATACTCCAGGTTGCCGTCCTCATTGTATCTGGCAAGATCGCCGGTCCGGTAGATCCTGCCCCCCTGAAGTAGGCTGCTGCGGACTAATTTTTCTTCCGTCAGGCTCTCCTGCTGCCAGTACCCTTCCGCGATCTGCGGTCCGGCAAGGCACAGCTCACCCCGGATACCCGCAGGAAGGAGATGGCCGAAACTGTCGCAGATATAGCTTGCCGTACCCGGAACCGGCCGTCCGATGGGGATACTCTTTTCGTCCCCTCTGACGATATAGTACGAGGAACAAACCGTAAATTCCGTCGGGCCGTATCCGTTGATCACCTGAAAGCCGGGGGTTCCCGCAGGCTGCAGAGCTTCTCCGCCCATCATCAGGTAATCCAGCGGAAGATCCGGATTCTGCCTGATCAGCTCCATGCCGAAACGGGTCGGCACGGTTAATCCGTTGATTCGTTTTCTGATGATATAATCCGCCAGTTCCCTGATATTCAGGCGGTCTTCTTCATGGAAGATATGGACACAGGCGCCTGCCGCCAGAGGGCAGATCAGGTCATCCAGCGAACCGTCAAAAGAAAAGCTGTTGAAATGTCCATAATTCTTGCCGTGGCAGATGGCGAGCCGGTCTGTTCGCCATCCTGCAAAATGCCGCAGCGAGCGGTGGCTCTGCACCACACCCTTGGGTCTCCCGGTGGAACCGGAGGTATAGATCATATAGGCGTATCCCCCGGGACGTGCCAGGTTTACCGGCTCCGCGCCGGCACAGCGCTTCACAATCTCTGCGAAGGACGCCTCCGTCAGCACAAGCCTGGCGCCGCTGTCCTCCAGCATATACCGGATTCTGCCCTCCGGATAACTGCCGTCAACGGGCACATAGGCCATGCCTGCCTTCATCACGCCAAGAACAGCGGCGGCGAATTCCTTCACCCGCCCCATCCTGACAGCCGCAAACACATCCTGCGAAGACTTTTCGGCAAGAAGCCAGGCAGCGACGGAATCCGACAGCCGGTTCAGTTCCTGATAGGTAAGGGAACCGCTGCTGTCCGTGACCGCAGGCGACTGCGGATGCGCCAGGGCAGCCTCCAGGAACAGATCCACAAACGTTTTTCCATCTTCAAAACGGCAGGGTTCCCCCGCAGAAAGGCGGCAGATTTCCTGTGTCTCCTCTTCCGTGAGCACAGGAATCCCGGCGGCGGGCGCCTCCGGATTGCGCATCATCTGATAAAGCACGTGCCTGATGGCGCCGCCGAATGCAGCCAGGGTCCTCTGACTGTTCAGTTTCTCACTGGAAGTGACACGGATCTCGTAATCACTGTGATTCCGGTAGATGGAGACGGCGATATCGCTCATGCTCTTCTCCGGCTCAATCTGCCTGATGGGACACTCTTCCTCACCAAAATAAAAATATTCCCCTGCATGATCTGTCGAGATGAAATTAAAGCTGATCCCCGGAACCGTATGCAGCTCTTCACAGAAATCGGTGAAAGGATAGCTGTGATGACGGATTGCCATCATCTTCTCCAGGACACACGAACGGATCATTTCCACTACCGTCGTATCCCGGTCAAGCTCTGCCAGCGCGGGGATCGTCTCCACAAACATGCCGTAGCTGTTCTGCAGCCGCCTGTCATGCCGTCCGCCGATCATCATGGTATAGGCCGCTTTTTTTCCGGTCATGAAGGAGATCAGGACCCGGGAAAAGGCTGCCTGAAAGAGTCCGTCGACGGGCAGATTGTATTTTCTGCTAAAGGCATCGACCTCTCCGCAGGGAACGAAAGAAGACGCCCGCAGCAGCTTCCCCACCGGATCCCCCTGTCCTTCCGACAAAGTGGCCAGCGACAGCCCCTCAAAACGGTTCAGGAAATAAGCCCGGTCCCTCTGATAGGCATCGGGCTGCGGGTTTCGGTTCTGCTCCAGGGCATATTCAAGCATACCGTATCCCGCGGGCGCAAGCGTGCCCTCGTATGCTTTTTTCATATCCCTTTTTGTGAAGAGTTCTATGGTAGATATGCCATCCATCAGGATATGATGATAGTCGATCAGAAGGTAATTCTTCTCCTCAGTCTCTATGATCTCAGCCCTGAACAGCGGCTCCTTTCCGAAAAGATCAAAAGGTCTGACAAATTCATGCTCTGCGTAGGAGAGTGCTTTTGATCTTTCCATCTTTCTTCGGACCACCTGAAAGGAGTCTTCGGAAGGAATATATTGCACAGGATCGCCCTGATCGTTCATCCGGAACCGAATATGCAGTTCCCGGCGGCAGCGATAAATCTGTCTGACAGCCCTCTCAAGCCTGTCAGGATCCACGGCATCCGTGAGTTCTGTAATACTCGGAATATTGTACTGTGTGGAAGCGGGATACTTGACGCAGTCCACGAAGACGCCCATTTGAGACTTTAACAAAGGAAAAGTTTCCATATAAAACGACACCTCACCATATCATTATGATATGTTGCTAGACTAATACACAATGATTCACAAAAGTCCATGCACTAGATCTTCCAGAACATGAACATATTCCAATAACATACATAGACAACCGAAAGGATCAGAATTGCGGCGATCATATAGTAAAAGGCTTTCTTCTTCCATGAAAACCGTCCTCTGACCGTCCTGATCATCCCATAGACGGCCATGGCCGCCATGCAGACAGCAATGACGCCGATGGCACAAAACGCCCATACATATCTCGTGGAGGGGAATGCCACGGAAGCACCTGCATACAGATAAAACGCGGTGACGAGAAACGGCAGCAGGGTTGCGATGATGCTCCACAGAACAAGCTCTCTTCCCCCTTCTTTTCTTTTTCTCATCCCAATCAGGCCGAGCACCAGTCTGACCGGTACGCTCAGTGCCAGCAGAACCAGACCTGCTATATAGGATAAAATGGTAAAGGATTCCGCAAGCACCCGGGAATCCGGAATCTCCTGATAATCCATATAGGCAAATTCCACCCTGGACCGGGAAGCAAAGGGCGAAACCTGATAGTACTGTCCGGCCGTATTGAGCGGCGCGCCCGTCGCAGAGATGTACGCCATCAGCTTAAATGCGCCATTTGCATCAATACTGGCATTCCTGTAGGTCTTTGCCGGTATGGCAGGTTCTTCGACGAAATCCTCATACTGAAAATCGCCGTAGATCAAGGAGCGAACGCCTTCTGTATAAACCAGATCTCCCCCCTGGTTGCATGCGAACAGAGATCCCACACCGTGCTCGGGATCAACCAGCAGATAGCAGGAAGACCCCCCGGTTCTTCCGATATGTCCTATGGCAGGCACCCCCAGATAGACTGCCCACAGACCGTGATAATTCTTGGGAAGCTCCGTTCCCGCAAAATAATCCGACGGGGAAAACATGGTATCCCATGCTTCCGCACTCATAATCCGGGGATCCTTCGTCAGAACAGCCCTGGCAAGCGCTTTGAAATCCCCGAAGGTGGACACGCATCGCCCGGAGGGATACAGGGTAATATAATCGAAGCTGTCCTGCATCAGCTCACCTTCGGAGGTATAGCACTGCAGTTCTTTTCTTTTCTCCTGAACCCACCCGTTATCGGACAGATCCATATACAGGGCGCTTCGCTCCATGCCAAGCGGCGCGAAAATATGCTCGTGCACATAATCCGCGAATTCCATTCCGCTGATCCTCTCCACGATATAGGCTGCCAGCGAAGTACCCCAGTTTGAGTAAGCCGTGATCGTCCCCGGCTCATAAATCTGTTCCGGCTTATGCGCCGAAACCGCCTCCTCCAGATTGGCATAGAGCCCCGCCTGCTTAATATTCACATCCGCCAGGCCATACTGAAAGCCGGCTGTATGATTCATGAGATGCAGCATGGTCACCGGGGTATCGTACCGCAGATTTGACAGGAACCCCTCCGGCAGATAAGTGCGGATATCCGCTTCCAGATCAAGCTGCCCCTCATCATAGAGCTGCATCACGGAAACCCATACCAGAATCTTGGTTCCGGAGCCCCACTCAAAGACGGTCTCCTCATCAACAGGAAGTTGATTCTCCCTGTCCTCATAGCCGTAAAAACCTGCGGAAAGCTCCTCTTTCTCATCAAATACCGACCACGCCAGCCCTGCCGTCGAAGCTTCATGTTCTTTGATATAGTCCCGGATGGCAGCGTCTATTTCCTCA
Organism: uncultured Lachnospiraceae bacterium; assembly: GCA_902781215.1. Taxonomy (GTDB): domain Bacteria; phylum Bacillota; class Clostridia; order Lachnospirales; family Lachnospiraceae; genus CAG-791. Next base: position 9,523 of record CACZIO010000021.1, on the reverse strand, counting down.
TATCCGATCCCGGAGGGAAGCCTGTTTTCCGCCCCGTAAGCGGGGATGCACAGGAGAAAGCAAAGCAGGAGACAACACACAAAAAACCGCACGAATGCGATGTGTTTATTCATCATCTTCTTCCCTTTCCGGATGCTCTTCCGGCCCCTGCGCCTCTGCGTTTGGCGCAGCCGGCGCCATACCCCACGGCATATAAGCCGTCATGAACGGGAACTGCGGGGCCTGCGCCATCTGCTGCGGCTGGCCCATATACGGGAGCTGCGGCGCCTGGGATGTCGGCTGCGGCTGGCCCATATACGGGAACTGCGCGCCTCCGCCTGCACCGGTCATGCCTGACAGCATTCCGTTGTACTGGCTCATGGCGCTTTGCATGATCTGCGCTCCCGCCTGCACCATCTGCTGATGAATATTCTGCAGAACAGCCATGGTCTGCTTCAGTATCTCCATCTGCTGGGCAATAAAAGGATTGGCCATGGGGCCCATCATTTTGGCGCTCAGGGAGTTGGCCGCCTGGTTGACCACGGTTTCATCGCGCACAGACATACGGATATCCTTCCAAACCTGTTCCAGTTCTTCCGGAACCGCACCGTTCATTATGCTCTTATTGCTCGCGGGCACGAATTCGAGGCGGATATCCTGCAGCACGCCGTCTTTTCGGATCGGCCGGATGATGTGCCTTGCGCCTTCCACCTTCCCCGTGGTAATCCGGTAAATATCGACCTTTCCATTGTCGTTGCGCGGAATCTGTCCCGTGATCACGCACTGCATGGGAAGGTTTGTTTCCTCCGCCTTTTTCTGGCCGATAAATACTTCCACCAGGGCCTTTCGCACCGTTTCCACGTCGTTCTGATTCCGTTCAAGAGTCTGGACATAAAGAACCGGCACGGTATCATGGGTGAGAATTTTGTCATACCAGGGAACCATGGCGCAGGCTTCGATGCCGTCCTGTGCCGCCACGAGATTCTCGATCAGTCCCGCATTGAATTTGATCCCGTCATTATTGACGAAATAACGGTTTGCTCTTCCCTTGCACGCCAGACTTCCGTCCTCATTTACCTGCACAACATCATTTGTGCAGATATAGGGAAGCCCGTCAATCTCTTCCAGTTCAAAATAGGTGGTATCATCAATCTTTCCCATACTGATGGAATCAGAATTGATGTAGAGAACACCCGTATGCCGGTCCTCGACAGCGTAAAACTTCTCCTCCAGCTCATCGTAAATCCGGATGTTCACGCCGGGAAGCGCGAAGCCAATGGAATCATCCTCCACATCTCCCGTCTGGATAATGCATGCGCCGCAGGTCTCCGACATGCCGTATCCATTGATGAACATGGGATCGTTTCCGCCGTGGGCGTTGATGAAAGCCATATACCTTTTCCTTGCCTTCGCGGAAAGATAGGCGCCCCCCGTGATCACGCAGTTCACCGTGGAAAAGTCGGGAACCAGTTCCTCCGGCATCTTGCTCCATGCCTCGAAGTAATAGGGCGTAATAAAGAGCACATTCACTTTATAATCCGAAATCATCTTGACAAAGCACGGATTCGTATTGGACATCGGCGGGACCACCACCTCGCAGCCGAAAGAGAGCGGGCCGTGAAGCTGGTTTACGAAGCCGTAGACAGACGTCGCGACCATGGTGCACAGCGAGACCGTCCCCACCTTAAACTGCTCAAATTCCGGACACTGCTTCATGCTCTCCGCGGCAATATTGACGGCGTAATCCGAGAGGGGAACCGGTTTGCTGATCCCCTTTGTCGTGCCCGAGGTATGAAGGATAAATGCCTGAGGATCATTCTCCTCTTTCCCATAGCGGATCGGCGTTGCCTCGTAGGCACTCATCAGATCGTCCATGAATGCCACGCCCGGCATTTTCTTTAACCGGCGGTAATTCTGCCTGCTCATTTTGACCAGCTGAGGATCCATTCCGTCGCCGTCAAGAGGAACCCGGACAACAATGATATTCCGAAGCCCCAGTTCCTTTCTCAGCTTGAGAACATGCGTCAGGAGCTTTTCGTTAATCACCACATCGTTGATCAGAAGGTCTGTGATTCCTTCAGTTTTGATCGCCCGGTCCAGCGGAAACTTCTCTGAGAGATAGCCGGGGGCATAGCCGGCCGCCGAAGCGCCTGTCATATTTGCGGCATAGAATGCGAACGAGGATTCCACGCAGCCGCAGTCAAACACAGCCAGCCTTGCATGGTTCTCTCCCGTAATCCCCAGCGCCGAAAAAACTTCCGCATACCTGTCCCAGTTTCGGAACATCTGCCGGTATGTATAACTCCTGTTCATGGATACCAGCGCCGTCTGGTCCAGGCGCTCCCTGCTTACGGAATTCAGATCTCTGATATACTTCCAGCTTTTCTGCAATGCCGCATGATCGAATTTATCCAAACTCATTTTCTTCTGATCTCCTCTGTCATGATTATTTTTGTGTTTCGGTGAATCCTGTTCTTTCCTCAGAATGTCCGAAGATCATTATCAAGTCAGACACAAGTGCGTGAATAAGAAGCAAGAAGAGAGGCTGCCCGCAAGACAGCCTCTCATTCCCTGTCCCTCAGCAAGCGGTTGATCCGGTCATTTTCTGAGCGGACATGCTTCTGCCATCCCGGGAATTATTCTTCCTCTTCTTCCTCTTCTTCCTCTGCCTTAGGAGCATTGGGAGCTCCCGCATACAGAGGTGCCGCGGTCTGATTCGGCATACCCTGTGCATAGGCATAAGGTGTCTGCGGTAATGGCATCTCTTTTTCCGGAGCAGCGTCTTCCTGCGCCTGCTCCTGTTGCTTGATCATCCCCGGAAACAGGGGCGTCACGAGTCTCAGCTTCGGCAGCTGGTCAGGAGTCGGCATGGTATAACCGGCACCCGGTGTCTGTTGTGTTGACATGATAGTTCTCCTTTCTGAGTGATATTTATTTAAAATCATATTCCGTGCAGACCACACACCGGAATATACTTTTAAATCCTGATCCTGTAGTTTTAACGCATCCATTTCAGGAATACCATATTCAGTCCATAGACATAGGTGTAGTCGATATCCTTACACATACTCTTTACGATCTTCAGGCCGGTACCCATATTCTCGGCATGGACAGGATCGAACCGCTGTCCGTCATCCCTGATGACCGCAAGAATACTTTCCTCATCCACAACCACCTTCAGATCAAAATACTGACTCTTTTTTCTCTCGGCATGCTCGATAATGTTGGCCATCATCTCTTCCATGCAGAGGCGGATCCGTAATCCCTGTTTATACGCAATGTCCTGCTGGTCAAAAAACGCATCCAGCTGCCTGATCTGCTCGCCAAGGATACCGGGATCACATATGACAGAAATATCATATACATTCTTTTCTGCGGTACCCACGGGAAGCAGACTCAGGAAAGCTCTCTTATCTTTCGCCCCGCTTCTCTTTTTTTCCACGATGATCACAAGGATCAGAAAGCAGAGGACAGCGGCCGCGGGATAGCCCAGCCACATATAATCATTTCCGATCAGCGTTCCGCAAAGGTAAAGGCCGATCACGGTAAGAACGGGCTGCGAGAAGCTGATCACCGGCAGTATGCTCAGTTCGCCGCTCAGGGCATATACGGCAGGCATGATCCAGAGTATGCAGATCGGCACCACAAACGGCAGCGCCATCCGCAGAGACCTTGCCGAATACCGGATGATCTCCTGGTCCTCCGCTCCCATCAGGCGTGCAAACAGAGGTGCCGCGGCCATAATCACCACACATACGGCAGCGGAAAACGCAGCAGCAATTCTGATCCCCTTTTTGTAGAGCATATAGACGCCCACATCATCCTTCTGCCCTTTCAGCATTCCGCCGATCGCATTGAAGGACTGGCCGATTCCGCCGGACACGCCCTGGCAGAGAATCGTGGCATAGGTGAGCATGGATACGGCAAAGGCCCCTTTCACCCCGCCGAACTTCTGCGCGCACATGTTGCAGAGATACGAATAGGCAACAATAGCCAGAGACTGCGTCATCAGAGGAAACCCATAGCGGACATTCTCCTTTAACACCGGCAGGAACTCTTTGCCGGGATTGACAAAGTGAAACTGACTGCCCTTGAGGAAACTGTCGGCCAGGATAAGAATAATGGCAAACAGCGACCCTGTCAGCGTAGCCGCCGCCGCGCCCCTGATTCCGAATCGGAAAAACCCGACATACAGAATATCACAGATGATATTCGTACAGACAGTAACCAGACTGGCATGTGCAACCAGCGACGGCTTCCCCGCCACCTGTGCAAAGGAAAGCAGCGCTGCGGAAATCATGGTGATGGAACTGCCCGCAAAGCAGACGGACAGATAGTCGCTCACATAGCCAAGCAGCGCCTCTTCTCTGCAGATCAGAGAACTGATCACAGGCAGGCCGCTCAGGCATCCTGCCGTGATGACGATGCTTAAAACCGCGACGCTGATCAGTGAGACGGTATAAATGACGCAGGCTTTTCTCTCTTCTCTGGCGCCCGCGGCCATGGAAGCCAGCACATCCGACCCGACATAAAACAGCATGCCGCAGGCAGTAATCAGGCCGACCATCGGCAGGCACAGGTTCACCGCGGAGAACGCGGAGCTTCCCAGCAGACGTCCCATCAGAATGCCGTCGATCATGGCATTCAGATTATTGATCAGCATGGCAGCGATGGCTGCCATCAGGTATTTCTTCATCGATGAGGAAATCAAATAGTCATTTCTTTCCTGAACCATTTTTCATTTCCTTTCAAACGTGGTTATTGAAGAGAATTCCGCAGAATTTTCTGGCTCGCCGTCCTCTCAAAAGGACTATTCCGGAATTCAACGACAGAAATCTGCTTAAAGGAAGGCGCGGAATCATTGTACTGTTCAATAAAACGGCGTATCTCTTCCTGGGGATTCTCTTCCTGAGCATCGGGCGAAACGTAAATCTGCGCCGCGATCCTGTCCCCTTTCGCATAAACGACCAGCTCCTGTATGGCAGGATGGTCAATCAGCCGGAGCTCTATCTCCTCCGGCGAAACATTTTCCCCGTTGGCAAGAATGATCAGATTCTTGATCCGCCCGCTGAGATAGACATAGTCGTCTTCATCAATATAACCGATGTCTCCGGTGTGGAACCACCCGTCCCAGATGACCTCTCTGGTGGCTTCCTCGTCTTTGTAATAGCCAAGCATCACCCCGGGACTCCTGACGCAGACTTCCCCTTCGCCATGCTCGTTCGGCTGGTCGATCATCATTTCCGTCCCCTGCAGCACCTTGCCCACGCTGCCGGGCCTGTTGGCGTTCAGATAAGTGGCCGCAACCAGAGGAGAGCATTCGGTAATACCGTATCCCTGGCTGACATCCAGGCCGAGGTCTCTGAAGCCGTAGTAATATTTATCGGAAATAGGCGCTCCGCCGACGATCAGTCCCTTGATCCGGTTTCCCAGAACCCCCGTCGCAAAGCGGAACATCTCCAGCTTTTCATCCATGGCAAGTTCCGGATTCTTCCGGTTCTCTTCGATCATCGACAGGACTTTTTCTTCCAGCCCCTTCTCCCGGATATCCTTCCACACCATCTTGTAAAAGAGTTCCACGAATAAAGGAACGCCTACAATCACTTCGGGATTCTCTGCCCGGATATCCCTGAAAAGATCCCTAATACTCTGATTGATGTGGATCGTCTTTCCGTCAAGAACATAGGGGAAATGGGCAATGTTCAATCCGTACACATGATGGAACGGGAGAATGAATACAATATGGTAATGCAGCCGCATCTGCTCCCAGCAGCAGAATGTGTTTGTCACAAGATTGCGAAGGCTCAGCATGACGCATTTGCTGCTGCCCATGGTGCCCGATGTAAACACAAGCAGTGCCGGCGCGTAAGGATCCAGCTTCTCACGGATGCAGCCGCATTTTCCCGCTTCCTGAAGCTTTTTCCCCTCTTCTATTCTCCCGGCATTTTCTTCGAGAATAAGCACCTTTATCCCCAGAATTCCGGATAATTTTTCCGCCTTATCCCGATATTTTTCCGAGCAGAACAGGAGCTCCGCATCGCTCGCCTTCAGCATCTCCACAAGCGTCCCGATCTCCAGGTTTCTGTCCAGCGCAACCAGAACATTATTGCTGCAGATCACGGCCTGCATTGTGCGGATCCATTCATAGGAGCTGTCCCCCATCACGGCGATATGCTTTCTCTCATACCGCTGCTCCGCAAGCCACGTTCCCAGTGCCTGATACTGTGCAACGAATTCTTCGGGCATGATCTGAGTCCTTACGCCCGTGTGGTAATCCGTAAATGTATACAGCGGTACATCCGGGGCAGTGCGGAGTCTGTAATCATACAGCGAAATCAGATCGTAAAAGGGATAGTCTCCCTTTTCTCTCGGTATCTTGGAATAGTACTTCTTCTCCATCGGACACTCCTCTCAAGAGCGGGTCTGTTCGTCGATAGATCTTACTACATCCCCTATTGTTCTGATTGACATAAGCTGCTCGTCCCGAATCACAATATTGAACCGGCGTTCCGCTTCATCCACCATCGTGATCAGCGTCAGAGAATCGAGACCCAGATCCTCCTTCATGCGGCTCGCCATATCAATATCTTCCGGATCAAACTCTGCAAAATCCTGCAGGAATTTCACAACATCCATAAACGTATTGTTCATGTTAACCAGTGCTCCTCCCAGGCGGTATTCCGGCATATCCGCCGGTTCACCTGATATCAAAAACGCTTCTCAGGCCTGTCGTTTCCAGGATCTCCAGGACAAACTCATTCGCGCCCTGAATGATCACATTTCCGTTTTCACCCAGCTTCTTTTTTGTAAAGACCAGGACTCTCAGACCGGCAGACGATATAAATTTCAGCTCGCTGAAATCAAAAACAACATCCTCTGAGCCGGTGATGTTTTCTTCCAGATCCTTCTGAAGATCCGGAGATGTGTTCACGTCCAGCCTGCCGGATACGGTATAAAGCCATCTGCCATCTTCGTGTTTCTTGTTAATCGGCATTTTTGTCTCCTCTCTATGTCAGCATCGATCTGATGACGTCTGAAAATTCCTGGGGATGGTCCTTGGGATAGTTATGAAAGCCCTCCACATAGGCCGGCCGGATCCCCAAAAGCTGTGCGGCCTCGTGGGAAGCCTGATAAAAAAGCCCTTCCCCGTCCTTCGTTCCGCACACTATCCAGCATGGAACGGCAAGCTTCTCCAGCCTGGCGGAAATTTCCTCACCGCAGGGTAAATGCCCCAGCTGATGATCCAGGAAAAACCTGAAATTATCAAAATTAGCCAGCTGCTGTTTTTCGGATACCGGCGGGCTCTCCGGATCCAGGCCGCCGATCAGATCCACAAAGCGCAGCAATGCGGCAGCCGTTCTCCCGTCGGAGACCAGACTGCCGATCTCTTTTTCCGTGCGTTTCAACCTGTTCACGGACTCTTCGCTGATGCAGAAAGAGGGTTCATACAGGATCAGCCTCTTGATCCTTTCCGGATAGAACAGCGCCAGTTCAAGCGCCGCCAGAGCGCCGGCACTCAGAGCAAAAACGCTGAGCTTTCTGTCCCCTGCCAGATCCAGCAATGCCGCGGCATCCTTCATCTCTCCGCGGATCCCGAAGTCTGCCTCCGGAAACGGAATGCTTCTGGAGCAGCCGTTCCTGTCATAGCTGATCACCTTACAGGAATCGGACAAAAGCGGCACCGAATCCTTAAAATAGTCTGCATCCGATGCTGTTCCGTGAATCATCAGCAAGGGATCCCCGCAGCCTGTAATTCTCACAAAAATCGTTCCGTTTTCTGTAGCAACAAATCTGTTTTCCCGAACTATCGCTGCACCTGTCATAAGCAAACGCCATTCTGATATAATTCAATGTACGCTACTATCATTCTATTTGCATTTTATAGTATAATTATAAACGTATCTTCATCATCTGTCCATTCTTCTATCATGTTCTGCGACTTCTTTTATCATGCTTTTATCATGTTCTGCGACTTCTATATCACGTTCTGCGACTTCTTCGATTGCTTTTTCTCCGGCATATGCTTACAATAATTACTATTCATGGGCCGTTTTCACCTGGCCTGAGGGCGGCGCCCGCGCAGATGATGCCGGGGACGAGGACACTTTTCCGAGAACAATAAGATAAGGTAACAGATATGATCCGACTGTTTTACACAATTGTTCCGGCTGCCCGTGACTGCGGCAGTCCGGTATCCCGGGCCGAAAGCGTTCGGCAGATGCATGATAGCGCGTGGTCACTGCTTGCGCTTTCCCTGCACCGTCTTGATCCGCAGAGATTCCCGGGAGGCGGAGCCGGACAGCTTCCGGAGGTCCGGAAAGGTCCCTATGGGAAGCCCGCTTTCGCAGACCCGTCCCTGCCGGCGTTCTCCCTCTCACATTCGGGCCGCGTCGCTCTGTGTGCCGTTTCGGACAGCGGCCCCGTTGGCGCGGACGTCCAATACACCGGCGAAATCAAATCCGTTTCCGAAATGGATCATATCGCCGCTGATTTTTTCCATTCCGCGGAACAGAAACGCTATTTTTCCACGGCGGAGCCCACTGACCGCCGGCGTCTGTTCTATACGCTTTTCTGCTGTAAGGAATCCTATGTCAAAATGACCGGCCGGGGTCTGTCCGATGCGTTTGACGGCTTCTGTACTTATTTTGGCGCCGACGGCGTACCGGAGCGCATCCTTGATGAAAGAACCCGCCGGACGGCAGGGTATCCCATGCTGATACCCTTTCCGGATCCTGCCCTTCAGGAAGATTATGTTCTGGCATGCTGCACAGACAGAAGGCATGCCGGCTGCCGGCTGCTGTACCTTGATCTGCCTTCGAAATCATTTCACCTTACGTAAATGTGAACTCTGCATTTGAGTTCCACTAAAAGTTCCATTTTTGCTTCGGTTCCCGAAAAATACAGGAGAAATGCGGCTTTCAGCCCTTGCAATTCACGACAGGATGTGGTGTATTTAGTGTAACGGTTACACTAAATATAGGAGGAGCCATGTACCTCAATACCACAGTAAAAATCCCTGAAATGAAGGGCAAAATCATTTCCAAGAAAAAGGCTGGAATTCATCCCTGAGGAAAGCAAGGCGGACATGCACCTTTTCCAGCCGGAAGGAATGTGATTTTTCCACAAGACTCTGCACCGCCTGAGCCTCCGGATCATATCCGTATCCCAGAATATGGTACTTTCCGTTTTCGTCCTTACAGGAAAACTCTACGCCTGTCACAAAGACGGGGTCTCCTTCTTTTCGAAGCTTTCGGATCATCGGTCCCGCCTTAACGGCATCGTGATCCGTGATGGAAAAAAGATCCAGGCCGATTTCCCTGGCATGCTCCAGGATCTGTTTCGGCGTGTCTGTGCCGTCAGAAAATGTTGAGTGTATGTGCAGATCGATCTTTTCAGGGCAGAATCCCTTGTCTGTTTTTTCTCTGCTCATATTATCCCCTCCCCAAATGATTCTTTTATCTCCATAGGTTGCGGAACTGCAAGGGTGTCATGCCGGTTTCCTTCCGGAAAGCCGAGATCAGATGAGATGCACTGCAGAAGCCGC
>CACZIO010000020.1 GCA_902781215.1 uncultured Lachnospiraceae bacterium | reverse complement strand
AAATCACAGTTAAGAAAGCGATGGAAATAACAGGGCTACCTGAAAGAAGAAGCAGGGATGCCTTAAACAAGCTGGCAAACGAGGGATATTTGACCATCGATAAGAGTAAGAAACCGTATGTATATATGCTGTTTCCCCACTATTAAAAGCATTAGTATCACTCGACAGTCAGCACCTTGACATTTGCGGGTGTCGGAAAGCCTGTGCTCAAGAAACGTTACCAATGAACAGGAGGCCAAAATGGAAGTATACGAAGCACTGACATTACTCCGGGACAAGGCTGCCCGGGATCCGGCTTTGAGGAAAAGCCTTCTGGAGACCAGACACAGCCGGACGCCGCTGGCGGAGTTCTGCAGGATCAGCACGCAGGCCGGTGTAGAGCTCTATGAGATGGACATTTTATCTGCAGGGGAGGATTATTATGCCGCCATGCGGCGGTCCACCAACGGCGGTGGAGAGAACTCGCCCCTGCTTGTGGGCGAGGATGATTATTATGAGCTGTTTCTTGAGGAGCTCACTGTGATGGAAAAGAACGGGAGATAGCTGGCAGGGCGGCAGTCTCCATCCCTGTCCTTCTGACAGGCGGAGTGAAAACCCTGAGTGACGCGGAGGATCTCCTTACGAACGGCGCCGCAGACCTGATCGGTGTGGGGCGCGAACTCATGAAGGATCCGTGCTGGGGATGAGACGAAGAATAATATATGAAGTACAGCATCAACACCTATCGGAGCAAAGATCCTGTCGTCATGATTGGGGACTACATAAACGGACTCTACAACTCCTTCCGGAGAAAACTGAATGATCGTTTCTTTACATTCAGGCAGGAGGACCTGGTCCCCTTTTTAAAGGATGCGGGCACCTGCGACGCCTTTTGATCTCCTTATTTGCACTCCAGTAAATCCTTTTCCCTGCAGCCGAGTACAGCCGCGAGCCGGAAAAGGGTTTCTGCCTGTGCCTTGTTAATATCTTTCCGCCGCTGTTCGTACATCTGAACCGAGCGGAGTGAGACTTCTGCCTTTTGCGCAAGCGCAGCCTGCGTCATCCCGGCATAAAGCCGCATTCTTTGCAGCTGCGTCTGTTTTCGCGCATTTTCGATTCGATTCCGGAGAACTGAAGACGCTTTTTGCTCAGATGCCTCATGAAGAATCGGATACAGAGCCAAAATTTCCTCTGCCGGACAACTACTGCAGATCCATCTGAAAGACCATGCGGTTTCCCATTGCAGATATGCAAGGATCCAGCCGCACCAGTATTCTTTCGTCCTTTCCGCCCGGAATGACGAAGGCGGGATTTCTCTGATCAGTCCGCTTTCCCGTATAAGGGAAACTGCCAGTTCTTCTCCCGACATACCTGTGACAAGGGCAGGATCACCTGTCCCGAACAGATCTGCCTTGCCGGAAATGATGAACATATTCAGGATTTCATCTGCCGCAAATCCACAGTCATTGACAGCATAATCCAGCATTCCGCCAAGGTTTTTCATCCCATCGGATAAATACAGTTCATTATAAGACTTCATCATCATACCCTCAGAACGATATCCTCCGGACGCAGCCGGTCCCGCAGTATATCCCTCATAAAAATTCCGTCGAGATCCATCTGCATTGCAAGCTGCCTGTATTGCGACCGCGCGGCTTCATCTCTCTGCTTTCTTTTCAGATAATAGATGCTTCCGTCCGCTGGTTCGTACCCGTCAAACCGGATCCTCTCAAACGCTGTTTTGCTGCGCAATACGATTTGCTCGCCCAATTCCCCCAAATACAGTGCTTTCGATAACTGGTCCAGGGAAATCGCATTTCCCACAAAAGCTCTTGCAAAAGAAAAATATGAATCATCCGCCCGGTAACCGCGAATCAGGTCATACTGGTCCAGATTCGGCAGGAAATACTCCCGAAGATAGGCAAGTCCCTGTGCAGCCAACGCAGTTTCCGGCTGAAACCTTCTGTTTGCGGATAAAACAGCCAGCCAATGCAGAATTGTAAACGGAGGATCCTGAAGATCCAGAGTTTTTAATCCGGCTGCATCTACCTTATACCGGTTGGCATATCCGCCGTTCTTTTCAGCACATGCCCATTCCTTTGCCAGCTCTTCATGTTCCGTACAGTAAAATCCTTTGCCATAGTCATTATAGGTTTTTCCTGCGCCGTATACAGGTCTTTCGATTATCCTTACAGATCCATGCCATAAAGTCAGAGTACTCATAGATACCTCCGCCATCTACCACTGAAGTGATATGAGTATTATATCACCCTGGTGATATATTGTAAATCGCCGTGGCCAGCCGCTGCGGCAGCCGCCTGAAACCGGGAAATGTCTTTTTTTGCGCGACCACTTTCGATGCCAAAGGCTATAGAATCTATACAGGCTCAGGAGTCTTGCTCCTCTCGATATGGGATCTTATGAGCAGTGAATCATTCAAGCATTCATTGCAGAATGTCGGGCTTTACTGGTATCATGAAATGTGAAAAGAGGGACGATTCCGCGTTCCTCAGCTGATACAAAGTTAAATGTGTAGATATAGGACATTGGTGAAGGATGAGCTGGACAGTAAAGAGGATTCAGGAAGATGATTTCCGCCGCCGGAGCGTCACAGCTTCTTGGGCTTAAAAGAATCTGTTTCGCTGACAAATTTGGAAAGAAGCTTTTGGGAACAGACTACAGGAGTTGTATTGATTGTGAATAAAAAGGTTTTGATCATTAATACAGGAGGCACGCTGTCTTCGGTTGCGAAAGAGCATGGGCTTACTCCGGGGCTTACGACGGACTCCATGCTTCGTGAGCTTCATGTGGTGGCGGGAGAGGCAGAGCTGATCACACAGGAATTTTCGTCACTGGACAGCGCCAATATTTTTCCGGAGGACTGGGTGCGGCTTGCGCAGGCAATCAGTCAGCAGAGGGATGAGTACGACGGGATCGTTGTGATCCACGGCACGGATACCCTGGCTTATACCTCATCCATGCTGTCCTTTATGCTGCAGAATATCCATATTCCGGTTGTGATCACCGGCAGTCAGTTGTCAATTTCCAACCCGGTTGCCGATGCGATGGAAAATCTGCGCTGCGCAATCTTCATGGCTCAGAGCGGTTGCCCGGGCGTTTTTGTCGCATTTAACAGAAAGGTGATGTTAGGGTGCCGGTCTTCTAAAGTGCGGTCTCTGAGCTTCGACGCCTTTGACAGCATTAACTGTGAGAATGTCGCGGAGATCAGCTCGATTGGGATGAAGATCAATGAACGAATGCTGCCAAAGAGAAACGGCATTTTCCGCTTGCAGGATCGTTATTGTCCGGATGTGTCTGTGATCAAGCTTTTTCCCGGCATCCGCAGTGAAGTGCTCCAGATGTATGTCGACCACGGATGCAGGGCATTTTTTATCGAGGCCTTTGGTCTGGGAGGCATGCCTTTTCTGCGGCATGATTTCATCAGCGGGATCAGCAGGCTGACAGAACAGGGGATCACGGTTCTGGTTGGTACGCAGTGCCGGTTCGAGGGGAGCAGCCTGGAAGTATATGAAACCGGCAGGCGGGCACTGGAGGCAGGAGTCCTTCAAGCCTATGATATGACAGCGGAGGCGGCGGTGACCAAGCTCATGTGGGTGCTTGGCCAGACACAAGACCCTGTGGAAATCAGAGAATATTTCCAGTTGAATCTGTGTGGGGAGGTCACGATCCCTCAGGGGAAAGGATAGAGGAAGAACTGCATTTTAAGGAGATGAATGGATATGACAGTGAATGAGAGAGCAGAAGAAAAGACAGAGCTTACGAACTCCGGTTTTGATTTTTCACAGATCGAAAAAAAACTGAAGGATGAAGAAGCCCTCAAAAACACATCCTGGCAGGAACTGCTCAGGGAGTATGAACCCTGGCTCGTCACAGAATTTATCGGGCACTTTCTGGAGTGCACACCGGAGCAGCAGGCCAGGTGGAAAGAGGCTGTCAACCGCTGCCATGATAAAATGCGGAAGAGAACGAGAATGTTTACGATTCTGTTTGCGGTTCTGACAGCCGCTCTGCTGGCGGAGTCGCTTCTGGTAAAGGAACTGACATTCCCGATCCGTGTGCTCCTGCTGATCCTGGCCGGTTATTGCGGCGTGAACTGCTGGTCACACTGGCTCCTGAACAGGAAATTCACCCGGATCGAATAGAGAATTGTATTAGGCTGGAAGGATGACAGCGCCGGCATGAGGGAACAGGGGGATTGTTGTGAATGATGAACTGGAGAGTAAAGAAAATTCAGGAAGATGATTATGGCTGCGAGGAGCGGCCGGAGAATAAGAAAGCAAAAGTGCTCGTATCTGATCAAGCTGACCAAAAACAAGTGATGGGGGCTTATAAAGCTTATTAAGACGAAGTAGAAACGAGCCCTGGCGATCGTCATTTTCTTGCTGATGGCGGTCCTCACAGCCCGTTTTGCCGGGAGGAAACGATCATGCAGACCTATACATATAAAGCCAATGATGACGGACAGTCCTTTACAGTGATGACCTACGAGGGGGACGACCGGCACGTCATAGTACCGGACCTATATTGTGCCAAACCGGTCACGATCCTGTATGACAGGCTCTTTGCCGGACACACAGAGATCACAACACTGCATTTGCCGGATTCGATCACGGACCTCGGGGAATTTGTCTTCGATGGATGCACCGGCCTCAGGCATATTGAGCTTCCGGCCGCCCTGAAATATCTCTGGGGACAGACATTTGCCAGATGTGCCGCGGAGGAGATCGTCCTTCCGGACGGCATCACTGCGATCCCGCCTTATGCCTTCAAGGAATGCAAAAATCTGCGGAGGGTCGTGTGCGGGTCCGGGCTGAATAAAATATACGGGGGCGCATTTACCGGCTGCACGGGCCTGGAGGAACTGATCTGCGCAAATGATGTTGAGATCAGTGCAGATGCCGGGATCAACCCGGGCGCAGTGAGGCAGGGATAACAGGGATGGAGTAGATACACAGCCGGCAAAACCTCTGCGTACTTTTCTGATAATGTGATATACTACCCTCGTGCGGAAAGATTCTAATCCCCGCGCGGGGGTTTTTCCGTCCATACATCAGACCATCATTGGAGTGAAGGCCTTTCCGGATCCAGGGGCCGGAGGGCAGCAGGAGGAAAATACATTTTGATAAAAGAATGTTTGAATAACGGGCGCAGGACTTCAGAGAAAAAGAGATTCCGGTATCTGGGTCTGCTGATCGCAGGACTTATGGTCGTCGGATCTGCAGGAACCGCTGCAGGAACCGTCGTTGCAGCCGACACGGTGGAGGAGCAGATCGCCTCCGGACTGCAGAAGCTGACTTCCAATGCATTGGAAGAGGTCCAGGCCGCGAAGAAGGCGGAGGAAGAGGCGCGCAGCTACGATTTTACACTGGGCTTTGCCGGTGACATCTGTCTGGGGGACAATTATATCCCCATGCAGCATCTGGCGGCGCTCGGCTCCGAGGACATCTCGGACGGTATCGATCCCCGTTTTATCGAGATCATGCGGGGCATGGACCTGATGTGGATCAACAATGAATTTGTCTACAGCCGGCGCGGCGAGCCCCTGCCCGGCAAGGCCTGGACCTTCTGCGGTGATCCGGACAATGTCTCCTATCTGAAGGATCTGGGGGTGGATATCGTGGGCCTCGCCAACAACCACACCTTTGATTTCGGGGAGGTCTCCTTCCTGGATACGCTGGAGACCCTGGAGGATGCGCAGATCCCCTATGTCGGTGCCGGCCGCAACCTGGCACAGGCCAGTGAGCCCGTCTATCTGGAAGCCGACGGTTTCAGGATCGCCTATGTCGCCGCGTCCCGCGCCGAATATACCATCTACACACCGGAGGCGACGGATACGGAGCCAGGGATCCTCTGGTGCTACGATTATGACCGTTTCCTCAAGTCCATCGAGAAGGCGGCGGCGAATGCGGATTACGTCATTGCCCTCCCCCACTGGGGCGTAGAGCACAGCACAGAGCTGGAGGATGAGCAGATTCGCGGGGCCCATGCCTGCATTGATGCCGGCGCCGACGCCGTGATCGGAGCCCACCCCCATATCCTGCAGGGAATCGAATATTATAAGGGCAAACCGATCATGTACAGTCTTGGCAACTTCTGGTTTGACGATTATGACATCGATACCCTGGTCGCCGAGCTCCATATCAAGGGAAAAAGAGCGAATAGCACTACTTCTGCGAAGGAAGCCGCTTCGAAGGGCGCAACTCAGGAGGATGCATCTCCGGAAACTGCATCTGCGGGTAATGGATCTGCGGAGGACGCAGCCCGGGAGGATTCACCGCTGAAGGACGCGGAGATTGAGCTCAAACTCTATCCGGGTACCCAGACGGGTGTCTATACCGGACTGGCGGATACGGAGGAGTGGAAGTCACGGGTCCTGGGAGACCTGGAGAACATCTCCGTAAACGTGAACATTGACGAAGACGGCGTGGTCCATCCCGATGACCAGTGAGAGAGGCAGACATGAAAACCATCAGAGTTGTTGCGGCTGTGATCAGGGACAGGGACCGGATCTTTGCCACGGCGCGCGGATACGGCGACTATAAGGGCGGCTGGGAGTTCCCCGGCGGCAAGATCGAATCCGGCGAGACGCCGCAGGAAGCCCTTGTGCGGGAGATCCGCGAGGAGCTGGACACGGAGGTCCGGGTCGGGGACCTGATCGACACGATCGAATATGACTATCCCGCCTTTCACCTGTCCATGGACTGCTTCTGGTGCACGATCCGGGAGGGACATCTGACACTGCGGGAGGCAGAGGCGGCCCGCTGGCTGACGGCTGATACCATCGACAGTGTGAACTGGCTGCCCGCGGACCGGAGCCTGATCGATCAGATCAGACGGGAACTGGTTTCCGAGGGCCATGGAGCCTGATCGATCAGATCAGACGGGAGCTGGTTTCCGGAGGCCATGGAGCCCGTTCGATCAGTATCGCATCGGAACCGGCTGGCGGTTGAGCGGCAGCTGATCAGGAAAGCGGGAAAGGCTGGACAGCAGGAAAAATCTGTATGCTGTCCAATTGTATTGTATAATCGACATAGCATCGTTTTTTATATGATTCTGTGAACAGAGATCGGGCGCAGGTCATAGCCACAGGCCTGGGTGAGGAGAAATGATGAAGTCAGATAAAAATCATCCCAATCGTGTTTATCTGGTGATCACAGCGGCTGCTCTGGTCCTGGCTGCCATTCTGCTCGTGAGCTACGGGATCAGCTGGCGGACGCAGGAGCAGGAGGCGGCCCGGACGGTCACGACGAAGACGGAAAAGGAGAAAAAGGACAAGGTCCGGATCTCCATTGGCACGGAGGTGATCCGCGAGGGGCTGGCCGACATGGGCTTTCTGGTCACGCAGGAGTATTATTTTACCCAGGTGGAGACTTATACCAAGGAGAAGACCATCTTTGTCATCATCCCCTCATCCTCGGGTTTCACCTACAGCTATGACGGGACGGTCCTGGCCGGTGTGGACTTTTCCAAAATCGCGGTCAGGACCGACGAGGACAGGAGAGCCATTGTGGTGGATATGCCCGCGTCGGAGATCCAGACGGTCACCATCGACAGGGATACCTTCAAGATCTATTCGGAGAAGGATTCCCTGTGGAATCCTCTGAAGCTGGAGGACTACAACATCTCTCTGGCAGAGTTTGAAAACGCCGCGAAGGAGAAGGCGCTGGCAAGCGGGATCCTGGAGCGGTCGGACGCCCAGGCGCAGACCCTTGTCCGCCAGTTCATACTCAGCCTGCCCAGTGCAGCGGGATATACGGTTGAGTTTGAGTGATCCTCATATAAGACGGGAGGTTCTATGAACGGCAATATGAATGCAAAGAAAATCATGGTCATCGCGCTTCTGGTCCTGGTGACGGCCGTCTCCATCACGCTCATCGCCCCCCGGGCGGGTGACCCGGAGAGCCACAGGCACTCCATCCAGCAGACCGACGACAAGATCGAGAAGGTCATCGCGCTCTCCGGGGGTGCGGCGGCAGCCTCGGTGACGCTCTCCATTCTGCCCGGAGATATGGGTACGCCCATGGCGAATGAGCTCGCGGAACTGGCCAAGTATTTTCTCCTGATCCTGAGCGCCCTCTATCTGGAAAAATACCTCATCAGTCTCTCGGGCTATATCACCTTTTCCGTTCTGATTCCCCTGGCATGTGTGCTCCTGGGCATCGCTGTGGTCTCCGGGAGAAGGAGCCACGCCCGGACGGCCGCCAGGATCTCTGTGATCGGGATCGTTATTTTCCTGATCGTTCCTGCCAGTGTCCGGCTGTCGGACATGGTTTACAGCCTGCAGAAATCAAAGGTGGATGAGACGATCGAGGCCTACGAAGACCTGGACATTGAGGACGATGCCGACGGCGGACTGGTGAATGAGATCACCAGCATCACGACGGACACCTTCGACAAGATCACCTCTTACGCAGACCACCTGCTCGAATCCCTGGCTGTCATGATCGTGACCGCCTGCGTGATCCCCCTGCTGGTTTTTGTCTTCATGGTCTGGCTCGTGAAGGTGGTCTTCGCGGGCAACACCCTTACCCTTGACCCGGCAGCTATGGAGGCTCTCATTCAGAAGAGAGATTGAGGGGAACCATTGGGGACGGTTCTAAGTGGTACATCATACCGGTGAGCCGCCTGGTCAGCCTGAGCCGTCCGGGACGTGAGCCGTCCGGGACTGAACCGTCCGGGACGGATCCAAGTGGTACATTGACGTAAAAACCTGCCTGCCAGTCTGTATGAAAGGACTGGCAGGCAGGTTTTTTGTTTGTCGTTTTATGAGCGGGACGCCGGTTGAGGGCTGCCCCCTCCGGGGCATGGATGCGGATGGTTCTAAAAAGAACCGGGAGAACCGTCCCTGGTGGTTCACCTGATGGCTTAGTAGCCGAAGGAGACGACATCCCAGCCGCCGTCCTCGGTCTGTCCCAGCCACCACTGGTAATCCTTGTACTCCTGGTCAGGGTTCCAGGCGGCCTGGATCTCCTCATGGACAGGGGAGTGGAAATCCGTCAGGAATTCCGCGACCTTTGTATATTTGGTGCCGGTATCTTCGCTGATAGAATTGATCCACTCGAGGTTTTCGTTCGTGCAGGCCTCGTCGCCGGCGTAGCGCAGGCTGTGGAGCTCGCAGCCTTCGAAGGAGGCGAAGGCGCACTCGACCTGAACGGCGGCATCCTTTCGCTCATCCTCGCTGAAAACAGAGGAGGTGCCATAGTCGATGGTCACGTCATCCGCGACCGGGACGGCATGCAGGTATTCCTCCAGGGTCTTGCCGGAAGCGGAGATCAGCATGGCGACATTGGTGGAATAATCCTCGTTCATGCCGACGTAGCGGATGTGCCAGGGCTCATATGCGTAGCCGGTGATGTATTCGGCACCGGGCGTATAACGGAGAATGAAACCGTAGTTCGCCAGTTTCTCATGGATCTTTTCCCAGATCTCCGGATATGTGATCAGGTCTTCATTTTCGACGATATCTTTACCGTCTACAATGAGATAGAGGTCCAGCGCAAGCCCGGTGTGGTGTTCGGAGTAGCCGGGGACGGCGACTGTCTTCCTGGTGTAGTCATCGCCGTATTTCTGGGTGAAGTCGTCCCAGATCCGCTGCTGCTCCTCGACGCTTCTGTAGGCGGAATCCAGATCGACGTAGATGCCATCTGCCTCCAGATCTGCCTTGAGCTGCTGGTAGGCTTCATAGGCCGTCTTCTCGACCTCGACATCGTCCCCGATGGAGTTGGTCATGTGGACGGTCTCGATGACGTCTTCCCAACCCTTGGGCAGGGGGTGAAGCTTGTTGACCAGGACCTGGTAGTCGACGTGATCGATGGGTTCACCCTCGTCAGCAACCACAGCAGCTGTAGTGGCGGCGTCGGCAGCGGCATCACCCGCGGCATCATCTGCGGCAGCCTGTCCGGTTCCGGCGGCGGCAGCCTCCTCCACGGCAGCGGCAGCGGTTTCTCCTGCGGGAGCTGCAGCTTCCTGCGAGGGGGCCGCACTGGCCTCTGCAGGGGCTGCTTCATCGCCGGCGCCGGTGTCAGCGCCTGCTGCATTCTCAGATACAGCCTCCTTGTTGTCTGCGGGGGCTGCACTTCCGCTGCAGGCGGCGAGCGAGGCGGCCATACAGGCGGCAATCAGGATCGATGATAGTCTTTTCCAATGATGTCTCATAGATTCTCCTTTCTTCTGGTTTCTGCGGTGGAAAACCATTCCGGTAATGGGAAGCCGCTCCTGTGGCGGAAAACGACTCTGTTAATAGGGAGCCGCTGCGACTCCGTTAATGGGAGTCCACCCTGTAGTGAAAAACTGCTACGGGAATGGAAATCCACATGTATATTGTAGCAGTTTTGATGGATGCCGTTTCATTTTTGCTTGTTTTTTAATATTTCTGATGATTATTTTTTTGCCAGGCTATAGGAGCGCAGGAAGCTGTGCTTTCCGTCTGCGTATTCGTAGACACGAATCTCGCAGTTTTTGGCCCGCTCCCAGTGCAGGCCGTCCGGCGCCTCGTCGAGATAGCCGCACAGGGCCCGCATGATGCCGCCGTGGCAGGCGACCAGGACGTTTTCATAGTTTTTTTCACTGCCTGTCGCCTCGAGATCCCGCAGAAAAGAGGACGCCCGCTCTCTCATGGAGTCGAGGGTCTCAACGCCGGACGGGGGTGGAAAGAGCTTCGGAAATGCCCAGTAGGCGGTCATGGCGGGACCCATCAGGTAGTATTTGCGCTTTTCATATCTGCCGAAGTCCACTTCGATCAGGCGTCTGTCCACAATGATGTCGGACAGCTCCACACCGCCGATGATGGAGCCGGTCAGCTGCGCCCGCTGCAGGGGACTGGCGTAGACGGCATCGAAATGGACATCGCCGATGTTCTGGCGGGACTCCCGGGCCTGCCGGATCCCCTTTTCGTTGAGGGGGCAGTCGGTCAGTCCCTGCATGCGCCTGTTGCGGTTGAGGTCGGTCTGCCCGTGGCGGGCGATCCAGATTTTCATATAGGACTCCTTGCTCATGGAAAACAATGCTGGTTCAGACCGCCACGAACTCGAGGTGATCTGAACAGTTACCGTTTGTCCTCTTGACGTCTTCTTTTTTTCTACATTAATATGATAGCAGGAAATTAATGGAAAACACAGGAGGATATATCAAAAGCTATGAAAGTTCTTATTTTAAACGGAAGCCCCAGGAAGGGCGGCAACACGTCGATCGCGCTGGATGAGATGGTCAGAATCTTTGAGGCGGACGGCATTGAGGCTGAGGTCGTGCAGGTCGGGAACAAGACCGTGCGCGGCTGCATCGCCTGCGGGACCTGCGCGGAGAAGGGCAAGTGTGTGTTTGACGATGTGGTCAACGAGCTGGCCCCGAAGTTCGAGGCGGCGGACGGCCTCGTGATCGCGTCCCCTGTCTACTACGGATCGGCCAATGCGACCCTGATCGCATGTCTTGACCGCCTTTTCTACAGCACATCCTTTGACAAGACCATGAAGGTGGGCGCCAGCGTGGTGGTGGCCAGAAGGGGCGGACTGTCCGCGACATTTGACGAGCTCAACAAATATTTCCTCATCAGCAATATGCCCGTTGCCTCCAGCCAGTACTGGAACAGCGTCCACGGCCGCGAGCCGGGACAGGCCGCACAGGACGCCGAAGGACTGCAGACTATGCGCGTCCTGGCCAGGAATATGGCCTTTCTCATGAAGGGCATCTCGCTTGCAAAAGAAAAATACGGCATGCCCGAGACAGAAGAGTGGCAGCCGACCCACTTTATCCGCTGAGGAACCGCCCGGAGGACCGCCCGGGACGGATCCGGGCGGTACAAACCTCTGGGGAAACCCGTCAGGGACGGATCCGGGCGGTACATAACTGCCGTCGTCGGATCCGGGGCAGTACAAACCAGCTGGGTGATACACGAAAGAACCGGGAGAACCGATCCGGGAGGTACAAAAGAACCGGGAGAACCGTCCCGGACGGTACAGGCATCAGCGAAAACAGGGGATAGACATATGAAGTACGGCTTTTATGGACATGAAAAGGCGGATGTGACAGCGGTCAATGACCTGTATCTGGGGATCCGCACGCCGAAGGACCTGTATGAGGCCCTGTCCGGGATCTGGTGCGCGCAGACCTGTGCGCCGAGGATGCGGGACGAGTGGAGCCCGGAGAACCGGACGCTGGGCCAGTGTTCCATCACGGCCTTCCTGGTGCAGGACATTTTCGGGGGCAGGGTCTACGGGATCCTGCGGCCGGGCGGCAATTACCACTGTTACAATGATGTGGACGGTCATGTCTTTGACCTGACCAGCGAGCAGTTCGGGGACGAGAAGCTGTGTTATGAAGGCAACCCGGAGCAGTTCCGCGAGGTTCATTTTGCCAAAGAAGAAAAGCGCCTGCGCTACGAGCTCCTGTGCAGGGAGCTGCAGCAGGCCTGTGGATCGCGCCGGAATATGCGGGAGCAGGAGGAGACAATGAGAGCAGATCTTAACGGACATGATCAGCCGGATCTGGCCGGCCGGCAGGGCACGGAGGGGATCCTCCGGGCCGGAACCGCGGAGGCCGGGAAGGCGTCCGGTCTGAATCCGCTCGACGCCGACGCCCTGCAGGGCGTCAGCGGCGGAACGGGCTGGACCCCCTATAATGAGTATGGCAAGGCACCGGATGTCGAGGAACTGATGGAGCAGGGTTCCTCTGTGGCGGAGAGACTGGACAGGCTGGGCAGCGGCCTGATGGATCAGGCTGCGCATGCCTCGGACCGCCTCCGGGAGAAGATCACCGGGATCGCACTTGGCGAATGATCCGTGATCCGGATACTATATATGGATGACAGCAGCGGAGACAGGGCAGGCCCCTGTCTCTTTTTTGCCCGGAAGGACAGACCCGGCCGCCCCTGTATTCCCGGCGCGCAGGGAGCGGAGTTATCGCATGGAGTTCGTGGCCTTCGTTGTGGGCTGTATTCCCGGCGCACCGGGAGCGGAGACAAAGAGGTGTCATCCTGCGGTAACATCGCCCATGTATTCCCGGCGCGCAGGGAGCGGAGACGGGCATTCGTCTGCATGCCGGACCTGGACGGAGACCTGCTTTTGCTTTTTTGCACAAAAAAGCGGGGACAGGATAAAATAAAATATACACAAGATGTTGTAATTTGTTGTTGAAATCGGAACAAAATATAGGTATATTAGTAATACACGCTCTGACGGAAAATCCGGCTGGCGGACCATTTGGCTATAAACGATCATGGCTGAACGGAATAACAATAAGAGCAAGAGAAGGGGTGAGAACGGAGATGGGAATCACACAGATCAGGAAGCGCGACGGACGGATCGTCGACTTTGATATTACGAAAATCGAGAATGCGATCGCCAAGGCATTTATCGCATCCGGAGAGGTGGACGCGAGGGACGTGTCCTCTGTTTCGAGGGCCATGGGCCTGTTGCTGATGACCGGCATGCACGACGGCGCGGCGGGACAGACCGGAGAGGTCAAGGTGCCCGAGGTCGAGGAGATCCAGGACCACGTAGAGAGCGTCCTGATGAAGGCGGGCTATCCCAGGACAGCCAAGAGCTATATCCTCTACCGCAGCCAGCACCAGAAGGTGCGCGACACCAAGCAGACCCTGCTCGACTACAAGAAGCTGGTCGACGGCTATATCGGTGCCGAGAAGGACTGGCGCGTCAAGGAGAATTCCACGGTCACCCTGAGCGTCGGCGGCCTGATCCTGTCCAATTCCGGTGCCATCACGGCCAACTACTGGCTGACCGAGGTCTACGACGATGAGATTGCCCAGGCCCACCGCAAGTGTTTCATCCATCTGCACGACCTTTCCATGCTGACCGGCTACTGCGCGGGCTGGAGCCTCAAGCAGCTGATCCAGGAGGGTCTTGGCGGCGTGCCCGGCAGGATCACCTCTGCGCCGGCCAAGCACCTCTCCACCCTCTGCAACCAGATGGTCAACTTCCTGGGCATCATGCAGAATGAGTGGGCAGGCGCGCAGGCCTTCTCCTCCTTCGATACCTATCTGGCGCCCTTCGTCAAGATCGACAACCTGTCCTATCAGGATGTCCTGCAGTGCGTCCAGTCCTTTATCTACGGCGTGAACACGCCTTCCCGCTGGGGCACCCAGGCGCCCTTTACCAACGTGACCCTCGACTGGACCGTCCCCGCGGACATGAAGGACATGCCCGCCATCGTCGGCGGCCAGCCCCAGGATTTCACCTACGGCGACTGCAAGAAGGAAATGGACATGGTCAACAAGGCTTTTATCGAGACCATGATCCAGGGCGATGCCAACGGCCGCGGCTTCCAGTATCCCATTCCTACATATTCCATTACCAAGGACTTTGACTGGAGCGATACCGAGAACAACCGCCTGCTCTTTGAGATGACCGCCAAATACGGCACGCCCTATTTCTCCAACTATGTCAACTCCGACATGGAGCCCTCCGATGTCCGCTCCATGTGCTGCCGCCTCCGCCTTGACCTGCGCGAGCTGCGCAAAAAGGGCGGCGGATATTTCGGCTCCGGCGAGAGCACGGGTTCCATCGGCGTCGTGACGCTCAACCTGCCCCGCATGGCCTACATCGCAAAGAACGCGGATGAGTTCTACAACATGCTGGACCGCTACATGGACATCGCGGCCCGCTCCCTGCGCGTCAAGCGCCAGGTCATCACCCGTCTCATGAATGAGGGCCTCTATCCCTACACGAGACGCTACCTGGGCACCTTCACCAACCACTTCTCCACGATCGGCATCGTGGGCATGAACGAGGCGATCGAGAACGCGGCATGGCTGCCCGGCGATATCACCGGCCGCCTGGGCCACGCCTTCGCCATGGAGGTCCTGCAGCATATGCGTGACCGCCTCTCCGACTATCAGGAGAAATACGGCGACCTCTACAACCTGGAGGCGACACCCGCAGAGTCCACGACCTACCGCTTCGCCAAGCACGACACGGAGGAGTTCCCGGACATCATCACCGCCGAGAAGAACGGCGGCGCGCCCTATTACACCAACAGCACCCACCTGCCGGTCGGCTACACGGACGACATCTTCGATGCGCTGGAGATGGAGGACGACATGCAGACCATGTACACCTCCGGCACCGTCTTCCACGGGTTCCTGGGACAGGAGCTGCCTGACTGGAAGGCAGCCGGCACCCTGGTCCGCAAGATCGCCGAAAACTTCCGCCTGCCTTATTACACCCTGTCCCCGACCTATTCGGTCTGCGTGGACCACGGCTACATTTCCGGCAAGCACTTCGAGTGCCCTTACTGCGGCAGGGATGCGGAGGTCTACTCCCGCATCACCGGCTACTACCGCCCGGTCCGCAACTGGAACGACGGCAAAGTCTCTGAATTCAAGAACCGCCGCACCTACGCGGAGAAGAAGATGGGCAAGCTATTACGCAACAATTTAAAACGTAATATGACAATTAATAGCGTAATATACGCTTCGGAGCACCAGGATGGAAACGACAATTCAAAACGTAATATGATGTCCTTTGAGGATCATGAAGGTAACTACAGTTCCCAGCAGACTGGCGTTGCAGATTACAAGGGGGATCGTGACATCGTCGATGCAGCAGTTGCAGATGTGGCAAACCGCAAAGCTGCAGAACCTTGGGCCGTCCTTGTCGTAACAAAGACATGCCCGAACTGCGCCGCGGCCAAAAAGATGCTCGATAAGGCAGGCTTTACTTATAAGGTCGTCTACGCGGACGATAAAAATGGTGCCGCAATCGCCAAGGAAAACGACATTGTCCAGGCACCGACACTTCTTGTCCCGGCAGAAGACGGGTATAAGAAGTTCACAAATGTAAGTGAAATATCAAAGTTCACCAAGGCGTCTGTCACCGCATGACCGCTTTGCTTTGTTGTTTTTGCCAACGTAAAAGGTAACGACTCCAACATAAAGGTAACGACTATCCAAAATTGCCAAAATGGTTCCATTTTGGCGTGCTAACATAAAGGTAATGGTGATTTTATGGTAACCGAAATATTGCCATAAAATCGCCATTTTTTTGCCAACATATAGGTAACGAAAATACGCGTTTTATTATGAAGAGGCTGACACTTTACGAACGAAATATACAGGATCGAGGCCTGTTTAAACAGGCTTTCCGGTCTTTTTTTGTGAGAGACGAGGCATACTCTCGTTGTTTGTGCTATCTTAAACGGAAATATCCTATAATGTAAAAATAGTGAGAGAATAGACCAATGGAACTAAAATATATTGAACTGAAAACCGGATGGAATGATAACGGCCCGGCATGGATTGGGTTTGTAAAAGAATCCCGTTCGGGAAGGATGGTATATTTTAATGACCATGCCTTCCGGAGACACAGCGGGGAATACAGTAACTATATCGATGTGGAAACCCAGGACGAGTACTGGATCTCCGGAGTGAAGAAAAACGGAGAGGACAGGCACTGGGCGGGAGGAGGCACTATCACGATCGACAGCAGGGCGGTTGAAGTATATAAGTCATTGACAGGGCTGAAAGAACTCCCCCCAAGCAAATACCGGATCCAGGAAATACCGGATCGTTTTCCTGTTGACCGTATTCATGCGCTCATGAATCGCAGCAAAAAGTGACTCATAATTATTGGCAAGCATGTTTACTATATATTGGCAAAAAATAATGTGTTACCTTTATGGAGGAAAAGTTCTTCTTAATAGCGTTACTGTTATGTTGGAAGAAAAAAGTTGGCAAAAGCGGAAAGGGTATTTACGATATGATGGAAATAATACCACCCCGTAATAATTCCAATAGTTACCTTTTTAGAAGGCAAAAACAGCTTACAAAATACCGCTAAAAGGAGCAGTATGTTACCTTTAACGTTGGCAAACTCCACTTTGTGGATTTTGCCGATGTCCAAGGTAACGACCCTTGAATGAAAGGGAGAATCCGGAGTCCTGAGAGAACTCCGAGTAACTCCGCCAAACGCTACTATATGAAATAACACAAAAGGCATCTCCACGAGGAGGTGCCTTTTTGTTGTGGGAAAACGTAACATTGCGATTAAAAACTACGAAAAATACAATTTAAAACGTAATAAAGTAATATAACACTAAAAAAATACATTATAAAATATAATATATTGAGCGTTAAGACAAAATAAAATATAATATAGATGCTCATAACGAATAGTAGATAACAATCGAAGGAGGTGTTCAAGATAATCAGAATACCACGTATCATCGAGCCTGATGAGGATGAAACATTTGCCTCGTGGATCATCCGCCTGGCAAAGGAAAATGTCATCTCAGATACAAGATCATTCATATTGGCGTTCATATATCCCAACGAGCCCGGCACCCGAAAAACATTTCCTCAAATGGACCACCGGATCCCATTTGAACTCTTTTGGAAGGCGCTTGAGTGCGTTCACGAGGAAACAGATGAGTCAGAGCTGTTCATAAGGACATCTACGTTTACTGGAACTTCGCCCTTCATGCCGGAGGAACAGCGCCAAAGGTATATCAACCAGGCATTTTATACAGATAAACGGATGGAAGCCCTTTTTCCTGTTCCCCACGGGACAATTGACGGTTTGTATATATGCCCTGAATGTGTTGCCGGGGAACTGCAGGATAAGGGGTATTTTACTCTTCACAGAGCTCATCATCTTCCCGGCGTAACGATGTGCCACAAGCATAGGTGCGCCCTGGGAAAGATAACGGACAAATATTTAAACTTATGTCCTGACAAAGTCCCTAAATATACAGGCCTCAATGTGACGGATCCGTCACTGGCACATAAGTATGCTGTTTTTGCAAAGGATTTCATGGACGAGAAGCCTGATTGCAGCCAAAAAGAGGTCGTCAGCCTGATCCTTGAGAAAAAAACGAACGAAACAGCAAGCCTAATGGCCCAGGCAGGCTATTCAGCCATAGTTGACAGGCTGGATACTTTTTTTACTGCACAGCTGCGGAGCAGGTATCTCTCAGCTTCATCTGTCATGGCTGTTTTGATGTATTTATTCGACGGGGATGCCAGAGCCGTAGCCAAAGCGCTTCAGGAAAAAGTTGACCCTCGTGTTCGGGAGGAGTTCTTCCGGAAGCTGGGAGCAGGAGAGTATTCTCTTGTAAGCAGGTACCGAAATGATATAGTAACGCTCAGGCATGACAAGTGTGGAGAGACATTCTGCACGTCGCCTTACGGATTCCTCTCAGGATGGAAATGCCCATCATGCAGCAAAAACCTGACATTACAGGAACAATATGAGGAACTCATCAAAAACATAGGAGATGGAGAATATACTCCATTGAGCCCTTTTACCAGTATGGACAGGAAGGTATCCCTTCTGCATCAAAGGTGTGGGAAAGAACTCTCGTTAAAAGCGAGAGCATTCCTGTATGAAGGGGTGAGGTGTGATTGCCGATACCGTGTTGATTATGACGTTGCGAAAGAAAAGATAGAAAATTACGAAGGTTTTTCCCTCGTTGAATTCATAAGTGCGGATAAACCTGTAAAGATCCGTCACAAATGCGGTGGTGAATTCAGTATCCACTATGAAAAATTTTTGGAATCACCCAGATGCAGGGTGTGCCAGAGGCAGGGGCATCTCGATATTCGGACAACAAACGACCTGGTAAAAGACATATCTGACCTGACAGGCAACGAATATACTCTGCTCGACACATACGAAGGCGCAAGGACTCCCGTAAAGATAAGGCACAATATCTGTAAAACCGTACAGGAGTATATGCCCCATCGTTTCCTTGATGGACAAAGGTGCAGAAAATGCAGGAAGATTCTCACAGAACGTGAATTTTCAGAGTATGTAAAGCAGTATTCACTTGGGCGTTATGAGGTTACAGGGCGGCCAACGAGAAACATGTACAGGATACATGATAATGTAACAGGCGAAAACAGGGAGATGCTGAAAGCAAAGGCCCTGCAGGAGCTGTCCCGGCCAACGCCTTCTCCACTGCTTCCATTAGACGGCAAAGGTGATCCAGAGCCTGTGCGGAACAAACGAAAGTCAGAAGGACTTTTGTCATATCTTGCAGAACATTTCGGGGATGAGCTCATATTTGCTGAAGACATACAATACAAAGAACTGCAGGGGGATGCGCTGTACGATGTTCTATCAGGTCTAGTGAAAGGAAACCATCTCCGGCGCCATGCAACGGGAATCTATACCATATCCGAAAAGACATTCAGCGATGATGACCTTATTGTTGCTCGTTACCTCAAGAGATATGGGCACAGGATAGGTTTTTTAAGGGGCGCAAGTTATGCTGGCATGCTTGGGCTCGCTGACAAGCCAACAGCATGGCATATCGCTACAAATAAGGAGTCTTTTAAAACAGCAAACAGAAAAACAAGCTTTCTTGGGAAAGATATCCATATTAAAGGAATGCCGGTTGAGATTACCGATAAGAATTACATTGTTCTGGAGGCGGTCGATTTCCTCGTCCAGTACAAACAGTGTACAACCCTTCCTGTTGATGAGGTGATAACAGCAGTCCGGCGGCATTTGATAGAGGAAAACGGCGGAAAACTTCCGGAAAGAAAACAGTTCGACGAACTTATCAACGGATACAGAACAGCCAATATAAGGACCATGATGACGAGGCTCATAGATATGCTGTATATGGAAGGAGGTGAAAATGCCAAGGATAACTGAAGCAGGCAAGCGCAGGGAAGGGCGTGGAAAGGGGCATGGTGCAAACTACAAGCCCTGGATAAAGATAAGGGAATTCAACAGCGCCGGGACCACGGCCAATGTCGTAGACTGGAAACACGGAAGAACGACACAGCTCCTGTCACAGGGCGAAGAATGGTATTATTATGTTCTGAGGTGGGATGACAATGTAACCGATATACGGGAGCAGTTCCCGCTGTTTGAACCCGAAGATACAGTCAGGATCGCTGATGCTTTTGGTTTTAGACATCCCAAGGATAGAAATACAACCATGACAACGGATATGCTCGTCGATTATGCCGACGGGCACCAGGAAGCTTTCTCGATCAAGGATAGCCGCAAGGACGTGGATTATAAGCTCGCGAAAACTGAGTACGAGATGAATCAGGCCATGCGGACAGCTGAGAAACTCCTTATCGAGAAGAAGTACTGGGCAGAGAAGGGGATCACCTGGAAACTCCTTTATAAGGAAGACCTTGACCCGCAATATGTGAACAATATCCGTCGAATCGTAGTTTATTATGACGAGAACAAAGTCCACGATGACATTTCAAGGGTCAAACACCTGATCGCGACAAAACAAATAACAGTGGACCTGTTTAAGCCAATCGATTACAGAGAACTTGTCACAGAGCACTTAAGATTGGGAGGCTAAATGAACGAAGTAGTTATACAGGTCGGGGATATCCTGCAGATTGATAAAAGCATATACAGGATTATTTATATTTCATCACCGTCCATCGTACTGTGTCAGATGAATACTCCCAAAATAAACATTGGGGAACACGATCTTCAAGCAATCAGAACTGGTGTTTTAAATGAAGATATAAGAGTGATTAAAGATGTTGAAGCGGCGGTGGTTGATACAGCGACGCTGTCTGAAGCAGAAAAAAGGGCATTTGAATTAAGGAAAAACATAATAAAGGATATAAATGCGACATATGCTCCATCATATTTGAGCCTAAATGGAAAACTCCATAGACAGGAAATAGACGATATCCTGATCAAATACAACTTAACAAGACCGAGATTTTGGCGTATTTGCCGAACTTATCTCCAATCAGGGATGAAAGAGTCATCGCTCCTTCGCAAGAAACGTCCCAAGACCGGAGACAGTGAAGCGGGTAAAAAACGCGGATCAAAAGGAGATCTCGGGATCGCGGCCGGGTGCCCCCTTACTCCCGAAGTCATAGAAGCGTTCAAGTATGGCCTTAGCTTTTACAAATCAGGCAGAGCGAAGAGCTTCAAGGCAGCGTACGACACCATGAACAACAGATATTTTTTTCATGATGTTGTAGTAGGAGGGAAAATACAGAGCAGGCTGCTGCCGATCGATGAAAGGCCGACATTCAGGCAGTTCTACTATTATTGCCATAAAAACCTGCCCAGGGAAGAGTATGACGCGATCAAGACATCAAAGATGGAACAGCGCAACAACAAGAGGCTTCTTCTGTCGGAGGATGTCGCAAATGTGGAAGCACCGGGCGAAAAAGTAGAAGCTGATTCTCTTGAAGTAGACCTTTCCCTGATCTCGTTATTCAATAGCGTAACGAACCAGACTATCGGAAGGCCTATCGTTTACTGCATGAGGGATGTGCTGACACATGCGGTCGTCGCGGTCTCTGTGAGTTTGGAGAATAACAGTTTTCTCGGATATACAAACCTGTTCCTGAACCTTGGAGAGGACAAAAAAGAGTTTTGTGCAAAATATGACATCGATCTTAATGACGAACGGCTCTTCCCTTCCAATTTCCTGCCTTTGGATTTCTATTCTGACCGGGGCTCTGATTACAAATCCGATCCGGCCGAAAAGCTGTGTAATGCCCTCGGGATCAACAGACACATTGTCACCGGGGGTTCAGGAAGCATGAAAGGCATGATAGAACAGTGGTTCCATCAGATCCACACGATGGTCAATCCTTACACAGAGGGTGCCGGGCAGATCCAGAAAAGGCATGACTCCCAGCATCACAAGCAGGCTGTTCTTACGGTGCATGATTTCACAAAGATGCTGTTGATCTGTATCCTGTCCTACAACCAAAAACATATGGACAACTATAAGCCTCGTGCCTGTGAGATAAAGGACGGGATAGATTCTACCCCTTCTGTGCTGTGGGAGTACTACTGCAAAACAAAAGGCGCTCCCCGTCCGATCACAGACAGAACAGATTATTTATATAAACTGCTCATACCAAAACAGGGGAAGATCGACAAGAAGGGCATCCATTTCAAAGGACTCACGTATATAAACTATGATGATGAGGACCTCCTTGGCCGTATGTACAGGGCCCAGAATAAAAAGTATGCTCTAAGCGTCAGATATGACCCAAGGGATAACAGCAGGATTTATTACACGGATTCTGTTGGAAACATGGTCTACGCGGAACTGAATGAAGGGGTCGGCTGGCAAGGGGATATTAAAGGACTGACATTCAAAGAAACAAGAGATTACTTCAAAATGATAGCAGTCAAAAACAAAGAAGCGCGTCAAAGGAATGAGGAGATCGACGCTATGCGGGCGGACCTTGTGGAAAATATTGTTGAATCTGCCAAGGCTAACAGCCCTACATATGCAGAGACTGCAAACATGAAAAAGGTGAGAGAGCAGGAAAAACAGCTGATCAACAGAATGGACTCTATCACCGACAGGATCGCTAAGGAAGAAGGGAAAGCTATCGGGGAAGGTTCCGACAGCACAAAGATAATTGATATCGGTTTGCCGGGACCGTCTGAAGCCACGGAACCAAGGCAGGAACTGACAGAAAAAGAATATCTCAATATGGTCGGTAATTTCTACGACTATGAAGGAGAATACGAAGAGGAGGACAGCTGACCACACGTCAAAAAAACTAAATAACGTACTGCTTTATGGAAATATTAACAAATACGGACAACGGGGCAAGGGAGGAAGACAATGTCTTCATTTATAGAATATGAGTACGAAAAACTGGAAAATGGCAGCAGACAGTATGATGCAGTTGATTATCTATCAATGAGAGGAGTAAAGGCAAGGTACGTTAGTTACAGCACGGATACGGGAAACCCGTATATAGAAGCGCTTCCAAAGCCAAGAATACAGAGCGAACTTGATATTGCCTGCCGGAGAGGTATTCCCGGATACAGGTACGAAGAAGAAAAAAAGAAGGAGCCACACGAAAAGATATTATCTATATTGAAACTGAGGGACGTACGGTTCCCTCTGCCATTAAATTATGAACTTGAAGATGAAGTGTTTAATGCGCTGGTCCTGTCTTATCGGGCACGAGCGATGTTCCGTGACGAGGGCGGCGACATAAGTCTGGGATATGAAGCCCATAATCAAAAACATCAAGCGGACGGCGTTCTTATTGGAAATGATGCTTCCGCAACGAATGCCGGCATAACGATGCTCGGCTATTCCGGGTGCGGAAAGTCATCAGCGCTTGAAACATTGTTCCGCAACTATCCGCAGTACATCATACACAAAGGGAAAGGGATGACCACCTACCCGCAGATCGTATATCTTGTTGTCCAGTGCCCGCCGCATTCTAATTTCAGAGGCCTGTACAAGAACATAGGCGTTGCTATAGACCGTGCTCTTGGAAATGTAAAGCCAGTATATGAGAATGAACTGGACGCCGGAGAACGGGGGACTCTGTCTGTCTATACTGACAGGGTGCGGCAACTAATAGAGAAGTTTGCCATTGGGATCATTATCTTTGACGAGATCCAGCACATACACTTTGATGCCACGCTGGAAAACTCTTTTGAGAGCATCCTCGAACTGTCCAATAAGACAAAAGTTGCCTTCGGTGTTGTCGGTACTGAGGACTCATATGGAAAGATCTTTTCGGGGAACCTCCGG
This sequence comes from uncultured Lachnospiraceae bacterium, assembly GCA_902781215.1. Lineage (GTDB taxonomy): Bacteria > Bacillota > Clostridia > Lachnospirales > Lachnospiraceae > CAG-791. The sequence goes on along the minus strand of CACZIO010000020.1, from coordinate 24,107 downwards.
CAGTCAAGGCGACTGGGAGCGGAGATACACGCAGATGTATACTGCCAGAACAGAGTGCTGTTTGATTATAATGTGAAGCAATTGTTTAAATACCAGTGGTTTAACAAACTTGTCGAACCGGATGAGGAGCTCATCGATAAGCTGTACGACTGTACAAAAGGGATCATTGATCAGCTTATAGGACTTTACATGTACATGAACATAGATTATGTACGAGCGCAGAGGAAGCCAAAGGTCAATGCGGATTATGTCCAGAGAACGATGGAACGGCATTACCCGGGGGTGATGGATCTTTTGTCGAACCTGAAAGACCCGAAGGTCGAAGCTGAAAGAGCGAAGCTCGCGAAACAAGCCAATGATGATATGCAGCAGATCGCGCAGGAAGAGAAAAGAAAGGCCGCTGAGAAAGCGGCGCTGAACGCCAACAAGGCACCAGACGCGGAACGGATCATAGAACTGAAGCAGTTCGTTGTGAGCAGGATCATGGAGATTGACGACAGGTTCAATGCTTCTACGATAGAAAATATGGTCGATAAGGTACTTGGTTCCAAGGAGGGAAAAGAAAAGTCCAATGATGATATAGCCATCATGAGGATGACATTCAAAAAACTTCAAAACGCAGGGAAAACAGATAAGAGAAAGGCACCTAAGAAGAAAAAGGCCTCACCTGCGGAAATATTATCATTCCTGGAAGATAATGAATGACGGATATGCATATTAACATATTGAAAAGAAAGAATATGCTGGAGATATTTCTTTACAGTGGACAAATGTTCGAATAAAGTGTAATATATTGTTGAAACGTGTTGACGATACGGGCAAATGAGTAGAAGGTAACCAGGTCAAAATGCTGTATCTTGCTGGTTTGGCCCCTACTTTCTATAAGCCCTTATCAGCAAGAGCCTGGAAGTCCGACGAAATGGTTCTGCAGTCTGCTTTCGCATGCAAGAAGAGATGAGTATAGCAGGGCTGACAAAGGGCTAAGAAGGACAGTAACGAGGATAAACTATGACAGATTCTCAGCAGAGAGAGGCTGCACGGCAGTTTTTCTATAGATGGAACGGCAAGGGAAAAGAAGATGAGCATGCCAGGTCTTACTGGATCGAGCTGCTTTCGGATGTTTTTGGTGTTGAACGTGTGACGGAGCGCGTGGAGTTTGAGAAGAAGGTCGCCGGGGAAAAGTCAAAGAAGCGGATCGATGTCTATATCCCCGAGACGCACGTAGTGATTGAGCAGAAAAGCCTTGGAATTCCATTGGACAAGCCACAGCCTGGGCACGACAACAAGACTCCTTATGAGCAAGCAAAGGAATACGATAACTTGCTCCCATACGCAGAAAAAGCTCGCTGGATCATCACATCCAATTTCGCCGAGGTTTGGATTTATGACATGTCGGTCATGCAGCCAGAGCCCGTAAAGTTGACTTTGGCAGATCTGCAGACGAAGTATCACTTATTGGACTTCCTGGTCAACAAAAAACAGAACAAGATTACAGAAGAAGTCGAATTATCAAAGGCTGCAGGAGAGCTCGTTGGCAAAATACGTGATAGGTTTCTTGAGCAATATAATGATCCGCTGGCCTCTCGCACACAAAAATCCCTCAATATCTTGTGTGTTCGTTTAGTCTTCTGTTTTTATGCGGAGGATGCCGGTCTTTTCGGATCTAAGGATTCTTTCAGTAAATATATCCTGCGTTATCGACCAGGAGATATCAGAGGAAAGCTCTTGGAGATGTTTCGGGTACTGGATACTCCATTGGATAATCGAGCGGATCTGTATCTAGATGATGATTTGGCGGCTTTTCCTTATGTCAATGGCGGGCTTTTTTCCGATGAAAACATTATTATTCCTAAAATCACCCAAGACTTAAAGGACACGCTGGCGGAGGCTGCACGTTTCGATTGGAGCAAAATATCTCCCACAATCTTTGGGGCAGTTTTTGAGTCAACGCTTAATCCGGAGACGCGCAGATCCGGTGGCATGCATTATACCAGTCTCGAGAATATACACAAACTGATTGATCCTCTTTTTTTAGATGACCTGAAGGCAGAAATGCGGGAGATCCGCGGAATTTCTGTCCTTGCAACACAAAAAAGGCGCTTGAACTCTTTCCAGAGAAAGTTAGCATCTCTGGTGTTTTTCGATCCGGCATGTGGAAGCGGAAATTTTTTGACGGAGACATATCTATGTTTGAGACGACTGGAAAACGAAGTCTTACGCTTAAAAGTAGCGGCTGATCGTAAGCTGACAGACGGGCAGATTTCATTCGGATTTGAGGAAGACAGCCCAATCAAAGTAACAATCCATCAATTCTATGGAATTGAAATCAATGATTTTGCTGTCGCAGTCGCAAAAACAGCGCTCTGGATTGCTGAAAGCCAGATGATGCGGGAAACAGAGGATGTCATTCATACGCAGATGGATTTCTTCCCGCTAAGGGATTATCAAGGGATTGCTGAAAAAAATGCGCTAAAAGTGGAGTGGAAAGATTACGTGCCTGTCGAAAGGTTGTCTTACATCATCGGAAATCCACCTTTCGTAGGACGCAGGTACAGGACAAAAGAGCAACAACAGGATATAACAAGATTTTTTGATTATAAAGATGTGGATTATGTCGCCTGTTGGTACGTCCTCGCTGCAAGGCTGATGGAAGGAACGAACATCAAAACAGCGTTCGTCTCAACAAACAGCATTTGTCAGGGAGAACAGGTCCCCGCCATCTGGAGGAAGTTGTTACCTTTGGGAGTCAAAATTATTTTTGCATACCGTACCTTTATATGGGACAGCGAAGCAAGTGCCAAAGCACATGTGTATTGTGTCATTGTTGGGTTTTCCTACCAAGACGTTTCTACGAAGATTATCTTTGATGATACAGGTGAGCCACATCAGGTGACCCGAATCAACGGATATCTTATTGATGCGCCTAATGTATTCGTTACCAACCATTCCAGGCCTATATGTGATGTACCAAAGATGCGGAATGGAAATGTTCCTTTGGACGGCGATGCCTTGAAGATAGAGGAGGCCGACTATCCGAAGTTTGCATCATGCCGATTTGTCAAAAAGCTGATTGGCGGGTCTGAAATGCTTTACAACAAAAAGCGCTATGTGCTTTGGCTCGTGGATGCGACGCCTGCCGATATCAAGGCTGATAAGCGGATAATGGAGCGCGTCGAACTTTGTCGGCAAAACCGTCTTGCAATGAAGGATAAAAGCACACAAAAACTTGCAGATACCCCAACAACCTTCCGTGACACGAATAATCCGAGCAGGTTCATTGCGATGCCAATCGTGTCAGGCGAGCGTAGACGATACATACCTATGGCGTATTATGACGGGAGTACAATACCGACGAACCAGGTACAGATTGTGCCGGATGCAAGCATTTATCATTTTGGCGTCTTGACATCTAATGTCCACATGTCATGGATGCGAGCTGTTTGCGGTCGTTTGAAAGGAGATTATAGATATAGCAAGGATATTGTTTACAATAACTTTCCGTGGCCGGAGCCATCAAGGGAGCAAAAACAGAGAATCGAGCAGACCGCCCAGGGGATCCTCGATGCTCGTTCTATCTACCCTGATAGCTCGTTGGCGGACCTTTACGACCCTCTGACGATGCCTCCGGAGCTGCGGAAAGCTCACCAGGCCAACGACATAGCTGTCATGCAGGCCTATGGCATGCCGATCAAAGAGACGAATGAGGCGGCGTGCGTTGCGTGGCTGATGCGACTGTATCAGGAAAAAGTACAAGCAACCAGCAAATAAGGAGAAGAAATATGCCCAGGGAAAAGAAGGACGCCCGGTACCTGAACATAAAACTTTCTTCTTATATATATGACCAGCTTGACCGGTTCTGTAAGGAGACGGGCCTTAATAAGACGGCAGCGACTGAGAAGATAATGGAAAAATTTTTCAAGGAATATTTCGATAAGCCGGAAGAAGAACGCAGCCCGTTCGGGTAAGTTTGACTCAGAAGAATATAAAACTATCTGTTTGGATCTCTGCATGTACAGAGAATTTACAAATATGGAGATGCATGCCGTGTTCCATATACGGACGAAGCTGTGTCGGGAAGACACAAAATGGGCGCCGAGAATATCGGCGCTCTTTTTGTGCTTTATGAAGGCATCCCCTTTGTTATGCGAAGGAAGATGTGGTATAGTATAGAAGCATGTTGGCCTTCATATGGTAGTATACACGCTGTTCCACAACATGTTTCATTTATAATTGTAGAAAAACGATAACAAATCCCGGGGATACAAAATGCATATTTCGTTTATAATTGTAGAAATATCGAAAATCTTCGGGGAAATAGGCAATCTTGTTTCATTTATAATTGTAGGGAAACACAAGCCGATCCGCGGAACGGCCGGCACCGCCGGCGCAGCCTGGGCGGTACAGCAGAAGCAGATGGCACAGGCTTTTGTGAGCGCAGCCGGCGCAGGCGCCTCCGAAATGCCCACCCTGCAGGCAGCCCCCGCAGATCAGGCGGGCCAGACCGCGCAGACTGCTCCCGCAGCGAAGAACGGTGCAGACGGTCAGCAGGCCATCTTGGTCGCGACCCACACCTGCCCCAACTGCGGCGCGGCGAAGAAGATGCTGGAGAAGGCCGGCATTGACTACAGAGTCGTCTATGCGGATGAAAAAGAAGGCGCCTCCTTCGCGGAGCACCACAGCATCATCCAGGCACCGACCCTGCTGATGCCGGAGGAGGATTCCTACCGCAAGCTCACCAATATCGGTGAGATTTCAGGATACCTGAAAAAACAGCCCGTCGCCTGATCTGTTCAGACGGGTGCGCGGTGTGTAAAATGACCGCGGCTGATATAAAGCAGGGCGGCAAAGCCGGGGCGGCCTGGCCGGTCCGCCGGTCCCGCGGCCGGCCAGGGGAAAATGGCGGCCGGCACGCGCTGTTATACGGTGAAATCATGGCAGCCCGCTGCTGTGTTTCATGAAATAAAGGGGGAAAAGAACCCGCAGACAGTTCACGGACTGCCTGCGGGTTCTTTGGCGTTTATCTCAGTATGCTCAATATATTTTTCGGGTTTACGGCAGCCTCCAGAAGGAAGTGCTTTTTATTTTTCAATCTCCTGCCAGCTGTCCTGCATCTCCAGCTCCTTCCAGGTGATGGATTTGTCGGTGGCCTTCTGGCGGTGCAGCTCTCCGACCAGGTGGCGGAGGACCTTCTGGGCGTCCTGTTCGTGGAAGCGGCGCAGGTAGGGGCCGTCGCCGGCCACATCCGTGAAGTAGTAGATGACATCGGGGCGCTGGACGGAGTTGTAGAGAGCCAGCTTGCCCATGAGCTGCCCGTCCCGGTAGAGGTGGTAGCCGCGCCGCAGGTCGGCGGCGTCCGCCTGGATGAAGATCTCGGCCTCGCGGCCCTGCATCTGCTCCGCGGCAGTGTTCATCCGGTCCAGGGAGAAGTTGAGGTTTTCCGCGACCAGGCTCCCGATGTCGGAGCGGGCGCCGGCCTGTGCGGCGATGCCCTGCAGGGTCACCCGCCCGCCGTTTTCCCGGCAGAGGATCTGGCGCAGGGATGCGGGATCCAGCTGCATCTCCTCGGCCGCAAGGGCGAAGCAGAAGCCCAGAAGGTACTCGTCGTGGTCAGCGCGCACGAGCGCCAGGAGGGTTCCGCCCGGGCGCAGGTGGCGGCGCATGGCGTGGGCTTTTGCCTCGTAGTATTCCATCAGCAGGGTGGCCCGCCGCAGGTAGAAGGTGCCCTGTTCCCACTGCGGAAAATCCTCCGCCGGTGTCTCGGGACAGAGCGGCGCGCTGTCGGCGCAGATCACGGTGTCAAAAAGGCCGCCCTCGTAGCTGCCCAGGTCCGAGGCGATCGTGAGGACAGAGGAGGATCTGCCTGCGGATTCCGGGGAATCTGCGGGCGCCTTTTCTTTTTTCAGACAGACGATCGCGGCCCCGGGAAAGAGATGGGTCAGGTGGTCCACGGCGCCATCCGGAAGGCCGGCGCAGAGGATCTTCTGTCCGATGGCTGTCCGGTTCTGGTCGATCCAGTGATTGGTTTTTTCACAGAGATTGTTATCGGGAATGTTTTGTGCTGCCATATCGATATAAAAATGTCCTTTCTTTTAATACTATTCGAATAATATTCGAACTGGTACTCGATGATGCCTGACATTGAACAGCTCCGGCCTGCCGGGTCTGTTATGTCCGCAGGTGTCCGCCCTGCCGTCCCGGCTCCTGTGCTGTCATGTCTGCCGGAGCCTTCTTTTCCGGCCTCTGGCCGGCTTTTTTATTATGTATGATGTGGAGCGTAAAATCAACCACGGCGCCGTTGTCAGTTTTGTACAAGTTAGCCAAAACTAATGGCGAGAAATTGCTCGTTTTTGGGGACATTCCGTAAAAGAAAGAAATGTGTGTGGTAAAAGTACATATATTTAGCATGCGAACAATTGAAGTAATTGTGAAAATATTTTATACTCATTTTATCTATTTATGATGTGGGAACCAGTGGAGCCCGGCGGTGCCGAGGCGGCACCGGGACTCCGTGTAACAAGCAGAAAGGAGTGAGTTGTATGAGTACAACAGATGCGCTGTATGAACGTTTCAAGGCGAACCTCGAAGCGGTCAACGGAGAATGTTCATTGGCAGCCAAGGCAGACGCCGCAAAGGTTGTCGCAGACCTCTTCAAGGAGAAGGGCCTCAAGACAACCTGCGTCGCTGAGACAGACTTCCTGAAAGAGCTGGGCATTGTCCCCGCACTCAAGGATGCAGGTGTTGAGGTCTTTACCGACCACATCCGTCTTCATGCCGAGACTGCCCAGGGCGGCATTTCCGAGGCACAGTATGGTATTGCCGATCTCGGCAGCATCATGCAGATCGGCGATGAGGTCGACGCAAGGATCGTGGCGACCATGTCCGAGGACTACATCGGCATCGTCAGAGAGTCCACGATCGTCGATGACTATGACGCCATGTTTGACACGCTCTGCGAGATGCCTGAGATTCCGAACTTCGTCGGATTCGTCACCGGACCCAGCAGAACTGCAGATATCGAGTGCGTCAGCACGGTCGGTGTGCATGGTCCCCTCAGGCTCTATGTTGTCGTTGTGCAGGACGCCTGATCAGACAGGGACGTAACACGGCAGCCTGAGCACCGGTCTGTACCGGCTTAAGGAAAGGAGAAAACAAACATGGCTAGTCTGGAGCTGAAGCAGGAAATTCAGGAAGCTTTAAAGAATACTACCCTGAGCAGAACACTGGGTAATTTCTGTGCGACCTATCCTGCAAAGAGAGAAAAATCTTATGCCGGCGTCGATTTTGAGGCGACCCGGAACAGTATCAAAGAAGTCAAGAGCTATGCCGCAGAGCACATCGATGAGCTGGTCGATGAGTTCACCAAGAACTGCACCGCACGCGGCGGCCATGTCTTCCGTGCAAAGAGCACGGAAGAGGCGATGGATTGGATCCGCAATCTGGTCAAAGAGAAGGGCGTCAAGACCATCGTCAAGTCCAAATCCATGGCATCTGAAGAAATCCACATGAACAAGACCCTGGCCAGCGACGGCGTTCTGGTCCAGGAGACCGACCTGGGTGAGTTCATCATCGCCCTCGAGGGCAACACCCCTGTCCACATGGTCATGCCCGCTCTGCATCTGAACAAAGAGCAGGTCGCTGATTTCTTCACAGAGTACACACATGAGAAGAACGAGCCCATCATCGCGGAGGAGGTCAAGACCGCACGCCGCGTCATGCGTGAGAAATTCACGACTGCTGAGATGGGTGTTTCCGGCGCCAACGTCGCAGTCGCCGAGACCGGCACGGTCTTCACGATGACCAACGAAGGCAACGGCCGTATGGTCGGTACCCTTCCGAAGATCCATCTCTATGTCTTCGGTATTGAGAAGTTCGTCAAGAGCCTCTCCGATGCCCGCTACATCTTCAAGGCTCTTCCCCGCAACGGCACGGGCCAGAGAATCACTTCCTACATTTCCATGTACACCGGCGCGACCGAGGTCGTTTCCGACAAGGATGCCGACACCAAGGAAAAGAAGGAATTCTACGCAGTTATCCTGGACGATCCGGGCCGCCGCGCGATCCTGGGCGATCCTGATTTCCGTGAGATCTACAACTGCATCCGCTGCGGCGCATGTCTGGACGTATGTCCCGCATTCGCACTGCTCGGCGGCCACGTCTACGGCTCCAACGTCTACACCGGCGGTATCGGAACTCTGCTGACCCACTTCCTCGTCTCCGAGGAGAGAGCGGACGAGATCCAGAACATCTGCCTGCAGTGCGGACGCTGCAAAGAAGTCTGCGGCGGCGGCCTGCACATCCCGGAGATGATCATGAAGCTCCGTGAGCGCAGCTACGAGTCCAACCCGAACCCTGTCTACAAGTTCGCTCTGGACGCTGTCAGTGACAGAAAGCTGTTCCACTCCATGCTCCGCATCGCATCCGTGGCACAGGAGCCCTTCACCAAGGGAACCAACTTCATCCGTCACCTGCCTATGTTCCTGTCCGGCATGACCGAGGGCCGCAGCCTGATGAGCATCGCCCCCGTTCCGTTCCGCGACATCTTCCCGACCATCCAGCAGAAGGTCGAGAACAAGAAGGGCACGATCGGCATCTTCACCGGCTGCCTGCTCGACTTCGCTTATGTCGATATCGCAAAGGCTGTCATCGCAGACCTGAACTCCATCGGCTACTATGTCGACATGCCTATGGGTCAGTCCTGCTGCGGCGCTCCCGCCACCTACATGGGCGACCGCGAGAACGCGAAGAAGACCGCAGAGCTCAATATCGAGGCCATGCACGCGGACCAGTACGACTATATCGTCTCCGCATGCCCGACCTGCACACACCAGCTGCGTGAGTACAAGCAGTTCTTCGAGGAAGGCTCCGACATGTACAAGAAGGCTGTCGAGCTCGGCGAGAAGGCCTTTGACTTCTGCAAGCTGTTCTATGACCTGGGCGGCCTTGAGGAGTCCGGTGATGATACACCTATCACCATCACCTATCATGATTCCTGCCACCTCAAGAGAGAGCTGGGCGTCTTCAAAGAGCAGAGAGAGCTCCTCACCAAGACCAACGGCATCAACCTCGTCGAGATGGTCGACTCCGATGTCTGCTGCGGTTTCGGCGGCACATACAGCATCAAGCTGCCTGAGGTTGCAGCTCCGATCCTTGCCAAGAAGATCCAGCACATCCAGGATACCGGCGCTTCGCTCGTCGCTGTCGACTGCCCCGGCTGCCTGATGCAGATCCGCGGCGGTATGGACGCACACGAACTTCCGATCGAAGTCAAGCACACCGCTGTCATCATCGCCGAGAAGCGCGGCCTCATCTGAAATAACAGCGAGGAAAATGCGAACAGACGGACATGCTTGCATGGACGGATGTGAGCATTTGACGAGAAAGAATAATTGAAATGGAAACATTACATCCGGAACCCGGAGCCGCCGCCGGACAGCGCTATGAACGCATGACCGCGGTGGCGGCGTTCCGGCTGGCGGCAGCCCACACATGGCCGGCGGCTTTCTGCCCGGCGGTGTTCGGGATCTTCTGGTGCCTGCAGCGGGGCATCCCGCTCAGCCCGGTCCAGTGTGTACTGCTGACGGCGGCCTGTATCCTGGCCCAGTCGTCAGTCAACACATTGAACGACTACGTGGATTATGTCGGCGGAACGGACAGTGAAGACGACAACGTGGAAGTGAACGATGCGGTCCTGGTCTACAGCCACATCGACCCGAAACACGCCCTCCGGCTGGGGATCGGTTATCTGCTGGCCGCAGGGATCTGCGGCGTGGCGGCGGCCCTGCATTCCGGCCCTGTGCCATACCTGATCGGTCTGGCGGGCGGGTGCACGGTGCTGGCCTACAGTGTCAGCCCCATACCGGTCTCCGCGCTTCCCCTCGGGGAGGTCATCTCCGGTTTTGTGATGGGTGTGCTGATCCCTCTTGGAATAGCGGCTGTGGGCGACGGGAAATTCCATCCGGAGATGATCCCGGAGTGCCTGCCTCTGTTTCTGGGAATTGCGCTGATCATGCTCAGCAACAACGGCAGTGATATCGAAAAGGATATACCTGCCGGCCGCAGGACCCTGCCGACTGTCCTCGGACGGAAGGCATCCCTGGTCCTCTACCGGTGCATGCTGGGCCTGTGGATCGGGCTTCTGCTCATCCAGCCGATGATCTGTCTGCGCGGAGCCGCAGGTTTTCCGGTCGGGGCCGTGAGCTTTCTGCTCACAGTGGTCCTGGGACGAAAGCCCTTCGGTTTCCTGATCCGGGCGAAGCTTCTTCCAACGGACAGGATCCGCCAGATGAAGAGCGTGACGGCAGCCAACCTGATCGGCAACGGTCTTCTGGCAGCTGCCTACGCGGCGGCCTGGCTGCTCGGCGGCATGTGAGCGCACAGTAAAACAAAAATGTATGGATAATCAGCAAAAGCGCGCTAAGGTATATGATATTTTTCAGACACTTGCGCCGCGCTATGACAGGGCAAATGCCCGGATCAGCCTCGGTCTTGAGCGGGGCTGGAAGAAACTGCTGGTGAACAGACTCCTGGCCGGGATCGGGGCCGGGGAGCAGGCGTTGGACGTCTGCTGCGGCACCGGCGATATCGCGATCGCCCTCGCGGACGGGAAGGCGGGGCTCCGGGTGACCGGACTCGATTTTTCCCCCGCCATGCTGGCAGTCGCGAAAGAGAAGGGAGAGGGACGCCCCGACCTGCACTGGGTGCAGGGGGATGCCATGCAGCTTCCTTTTCCGGACGGGACATTCGGGGCCGTCTGCATTTCCTTCGGCCTTCGGAACACGCCGGATTACCGGCGGGTCCTGCGGGAGATGAAGCGCGTGGTGCGCCCGGGAGGAAAGGTCTACTGCCTGGACTCCTTTGTCCCGGACAACCCGGTCGTTTTGCCGGCCTACCGCCTGTATTTCCGGCACCTCATGCCGGTCCTGGGCGGCGGACGGAAGTTTCATGAACAATATACCTGGCTTTATCAGTCGACGGAGCGCTTCCCCAGACGGAAGGCACTGATGCGGCAGTTCGCGCGGACAGGTCTTGTCCGGGTGCAGAGCCGCAGCCGGATGTTTGGGGCCTGTGTGCTCGTCGAAGGTACAAAGCCGGAAGAGAGAACATAACAGGAGAAAACTATGAGCGAAGAAAAATTTGACGCCATAATCGTAGGAGGAGGACTGGCCGGTGCTACAGCGGCATATGTTCTTGCCAATGCCGGGATGGAGGTTCTGCTGGCGGATCGCGGCGATTTCTGCGGCTCCAAGAACGTGACCGGCGGACGTCTCTATGCGCACAGCATGGAGAAGGTCATCCCCGGCTTTGCCGAGGAGGCTCCCATCGAGCGTAAAGTCACCCATGAGAAGATCTCCCTGATGACAGAGAAGAGCTCCCTGGACATCGGCTTCAGCTCTGAGAAACTTGGTGCGGATCCCGAGAGTGCATCCTACACGATCCTGCACTCCAAATTTGATAAATGGCTCGCGGACAAGTGCGAGGAGGCGGGCGTCATGCTCGTACCCGGCATCCGCGTTGACAATTGTGTCGTCGAGGACGGCAAGGTTGTCGGTATCGACGCCGGCGGCGAGATCATGTATTCGGATGTCGTCATCCTGGCGGACGGTGTCAACTCCCTGCTGGCACAGAGACTGGGCATGAAGAAGGAGCTCACTCCTCACGAAGTCGCAGTCGGTGTCAAGGAAGTCATCAAGCTGGATGAAGAGACCATCAACCAGCGCTTCGGCGTACGCGGCGATGAAGGTGTCGCATGGCTGTCCGCAGGTGACGCGACGGTCGGCGGCTTCGGCGGCGGCCTTCTGTACACCAACAAGGATACCGTCTCCATCGGTATCGTTGCGACCCTGGCTGACATCGGCTACAGCGATGTCTCCATCCCGGATATGCTTGACCGCTACAAAGAGCATCCCGCCATCAAGCCTTACATCGAAGGCGGCGAGACCATCGAGTACAGCGCACACCTCGTTCCCGAGGCAGGCATCCACATGATCCCCGAGCTCGTCCGTGACGGCGTCCTCGTGACCGGCGACGCGGCAGGCTTCGTCGTGAACCTTGGCTTCACCGTCCGCGGCATGGACTTCGCAGTCGAGTCCGGCCGTCTGGCAGCCGAGGCAGTCATCGCGGCCAAAGAGGCAGGCGACTTCAGCAAGGAGCAGCTGTCCTCTTATGTGAAGGCGCTCGAAGACAGCTTCATCATGAAGGATATGAAGGCCCTCAAGGGATTCCCGACCATCCTGTCCCGCAGAGAGGTCTTCAAGGATCTCCCCGAGATGGTGGACGACATCTGCACGAAGGCATTCACGGTCAGCGGAAAGCCCAGCATGGACTTCATCATGTACGTGATCAATTCTGCCGCATCTCATCTGAGTGTCGCGCAGCTCACAAGCCTGGTAGGCGACATCATGGACGCTTTCTAAAAAGCGCTCCCTTGCCTGCATGGTCACGGATCCCCGGAGCTGCCGCAGGCAGTTCCTGCGGGATCAGGTTGAGATAATTGATTAGGTGTGTGCCTGTCCGAAATGGACGCGCATGCCGGATGTACAAAAGAGGTATAATATTATGGCTAAAATGAGTGTTGATGATAAACTGGGACTTGATCTGTTCCATACCGACGAACATAATCCGCACATCACCGTGAACGAAGATTATGACAACATGGAAGAGATCAACAAGGTCCTCCTTGCTTGCCCCGCAGGCCTGTATCACTATGAGAACGGCAAGGTCACCTTCTCTCACGAGGGCTGCCTGGAATGCGGTACCTGCCGCGTCCTGTCGATCGACAAGGTCGTCAAGAGCTGGGATCATCCCATGGGCGGCGCAGGCGTTCAGTTCCGTCAGGGCTGATCATCTGTAAAAGACCTGAAGACCGGCCTGCGGTCCGGCGTATGACCCGTCAGGCCGGTGAGAGGTAAATATAGACATAAGAAAACCCCTGTGCGAGGGCTCCGGCAGTATTGGCTGCCGGCCCCGCACAGGGGTTTTGTGTGTTTGATCTCTTAATCCTGCAGCGGGAGAACCGTCCCGAGGGGTTTATTTCACTTGTACAGGGATGAATCCGGACAACCGTTCCGGGTGGTCCTTAAAAAACTGCCTCCGGGACAACCGGAGGCAGTGCAGGATTGCAGGATGAGAAGAGCAGGCTTACCAGCCCTTGTACCTGTAGGCGCCGTAGCCGATCAGGTCCTTGGGAGTAAACAGGGCGTATCGGGTCTTGGAGCCGGTCCCTGTGGATTCGAATACGGCGTATTTGCCGTTGACCTTGCCGGCGTAGAGACGGACATGGTCTCTGGCCAGCAGGATGTCACCCGGCTTGAGCGAGGACATGTTGATCTTCTTGTAGTATTTGCCGTTGTACATCATGTAGGTGGTCTGGTAGGAGACCCTGGCGCCGCCCGCCAGCATGCAGAGGTAGACGAAATAGGAGCAGTCAGATCCCTTGGCTGTGGTCTTGTATTTATTCGAGTAGTAGGACGCGGCGATGGAATTGTAGGAATACCCGTTTTTGACCAGGTTGGCCCAGGCCGTGTCGTCGTAAGAGTGGTTGACCATGGAGAAAGGGATGCCGATGTAGGTCTTGCCCTTCAGGAACTGCTTGGAAGAAGTTCCGTCCGTTGCGGTGGTGGTGCTGTACTTCCCGTCGGAGTTATACCAGGTGGGGAAGGAGAAAGCAGCCTTCCACATGACGGTTGCCATGTTCTTTGCCTTGTTGAGGGCCGCGATCCTGCGCTTGTCAGAGGTCTGTGTCTTATAATTCAGGCCCTTGTAGGTGGCGTAGCCCAGGAAGTAGGAGGCGTTGCTGCCGACGACGCCGGGTGAGCCGCTGCCCGCCGCGGCGCCCCGCACGGTGAAGGGAGCGTTGAAGGTGACTGTCTTCTTGTCATCCCTGGCGGTGATCCGGTAATAGTTGGTGCCGGGTCTGACCGTGTTGAAGAGAATGTAGTCGTCCAGGCTCCGGATGTTGAAGGACTTGGTGTTGGGGTATACGGTGCGGCCTGTGACAAAATTGTTCTTTGCGTCCCGGATCACGACACTGACCTCCCGGATGGGATAGTTGGACGTGACGGTGCCCGTGCAGATGAAGTAGGAACCCTGCGTGAGGGCGGTCGGTCTGGAGGGATTGTTGATCGCGAGCGTACTGGCATTGGATCCGTTGATGATCGCGCTGTAGGCGGCACTGGAGACCCAGCCGACTTTCCAGCCTGCGCTCTTGCCGGAGGAGGTGTAGCTGTACATGATCTGTACCATGCCGCCGGCCGACGTCAGGGTGTAGACGGTGTTCCCCTTGCCCACAGTCCCGGTTTTGGCGGCGCCGTCGCTGCGGCGGTAGACGGTCGCGGACGCTTTGGCCGTATCCTTGCGCGAAGGAGCGGAGACGGACATGAAGGTGCTCCGGGGCACATAGCCGGTCTTGGTCTTCTTGCCATAGTGGTACTGGATCTTGACCCAGCCGCCGCTCTTGAACTTGGTGATCAGGATCTCGTCCGAGGCGGACAGCGAGCGGTTCTTTTTCTTTTTGTGCTTGCTGTCATAGACGGGATAAGATTTGCTCTGAAGGGTGTAGACCCGGATGGGCTTTTTGGTCCCTCCGAAAGAAGGCCACTTGACGGCGGCTTCCGCCGGAACGGCAAGCGCCTGCAGCATGCCGGTCAGAAAGACCACACAAAGCAGCAGACTGAGGATTTTTTTGTGATTTCGTAAGACTTTTGGGTAGTAACTTGGTGATGCATGACGGCCTCCGAATAGGGCTTTTATTAAAGAAGGATAGTGGATGTGTTTCATAAAAAGGGCTTACTATTACTTTAAAGGAAGCGGCCGAAAATCTCAAGGGGGACGGGACGCAGAAGCGGGCTTTTGTGCAGAAAACCGGACAAAAGCTGTCCAAAGTCTGACAGCGTGACTGTCGATTGTCTGGTACAATACTGATAATGTACTGTGGTGACAGGAGGGCGCGTTCCTGTGTGATGACAGGAGGGTGTGCTCCTGCAAACTGACAGAACTGTGCCACAGTAAATCGTTTGACTTCACAGGCATGATCGGGAGATGTGCGGTCATATGCGGGGAGGCGCCGGGAAGCCGGCCGATTCCTGAAAATCGAGGTGCAGATATATGGAGAGCAGAATCTTTATTTTTACCGGAAAGGGCGGTGTCGGCAAGACCAGCACCGCGGCGGCGCACGCTGTCAGGAGCGCGCGGGAGGGGGCGGACACCCTCCTGGTGAGCGCGGATATGGCCCACAACCTGGGGGACATCTTCCAGGTGGAGGCGGACGGAAAGGTGCGGGAGATCGCCCCCTGTCTGTCTGTCCTGGAGCTGGACCCCTATGACCTGATGCGGGAGGAGTATCCGCAGATCAACCGCACGATCGGCAATCTGTCCGGGAGCGCGGGTCTGGGGATCGAAAGGATCGGGGACAGCTTCATGATCCCGGGGCTGGAGAACCTTTTTTCCCTGCTCAAGATCCGGGACCTCTATCTGTCCGGGAAGTATGAGCGGATCTTCGTGGACTGCGCGCCGACCGGAGAGACCCTGTCCCTCCTCAAGCTGCCGGAGTTGCTGTCCTGGTATGTGGAGAAATTCTCCCCCGTCGGGCGTTTCATGACCAGAGCTCTGACGCCGGTGGCAAAGCTCCGTTACCACATGGAGCTGCCGGACAATGCGGCCATGGATGAATTCGGGCAGACCTACCGCAAGCTCCTCAAGCTCCAGGAGATCCTCAAGGATCCGGACATCACCCGTGTGCGGCTGGTCTGCACGCCGGAGCGGATGGTCGTGGAGGAGACACGGCGCAGCTACATGTATCTGAACCTCTATCACTATGCGGTGGATTCCGTCTTCATCAACCGGGTCCTGCCGGCGGAGACCGGAAATGACTTTATGGACCGCTGGAGCAGGATCCAGCAGCAGTATATCGCGGAGCTGGAAAGCGTCTTTACGGACCTGCCGGTTACCAGGATCCCCTGGTTTGCGGAGGAAGTGCAGGGCATGGAGGCCGTGGAGAAACTGTGTGACGGCGCCCTCTCCGATCCGGACCTCTTTGACCGCCCTGTCCGGGAGGACAATGAGTTCTACACCCCGATCGAGGGTGGATACAGCCTGACGGTGCGGATCCCGGGGGCAGAGCAGGAGCAGGTCCGGGTCGCGCTGCATGAACTGGACCTGGATATCCGGATCCGCAATTATGTGCGCAGCATCCCCCTGCCGGGCGTGCTGCGGGGGGCGGAGATGACGGACCATCAGATCCGTGACGGTGCGTTGGTGGTTTCTTTCCGGCTGCGGGAAAACCGCGAGACAGAGAAATAAGAGTTGGCACGATGATACTGATGTGAGGTTGTGGCCCGGACATGGGCGTTCACGGAGCACATGAGCTGCCTGGATCAAGACAGGCGCTATTGCGGAAACAGAGAGGCAGAGAAAGGCAGGTGCAGGACGGTGAGGATCCTGATTTATACCGGAAAAGGCGGTGTGGGCAAGACCAGCATCGCGGCGGCGACGGCTGCGCGGATCGCCCGGAGCGGCAGAAAAGTGGTGATCATGAGCACGGACCAGGCGCACAGCCTGGGGGATTCCTTTGAGAGGAGCCTGGGTCCCGAGCCGGCGGAGATCTTCCCGGGGCTGGATGCCATGGAGATCGACCCGGCCGAGGAGGCCCGGCAGGCCTGGGGGACGCTGCGCGAATACCTGCGCCAGATCATCGATGAGAAGGCCAACGGGGGAATCGAGGCGGATGAGGTCCTGCTCTTCCCGGGACTGGAGGAGCTGTGCGCCCTGATCCGGATCCTGGATATCTATGAGGAAAAGATCTATGACGTGATCGTCGTGGACTGCGCGCCGACCGGGGAGACGCTGGCCCTACTGCGGTACCCGGAGCGCCTGAGTGTCCTGGCCGACCGCCTCCTGCCCATGGTGCGGAGCTTTACCAGCGCATTCGGCGGCCTGATCTCGCGCAGGACCTCTGTCCCCAAGCCGCGGGACCTGGTCTTCGCCGAGTTCGATGCCCTCGTCAAGCGCCTCAACCAGCTTCAGCAGATCCTGCGCGACCGCGATGTGACCAGCATGCGGATCGTGACCACACCGGAGCGGATCGTCCTGCAGGAGGCGCGCAGGAACTTTACCTGGGTCAACGAATATGATTTCGGGACAGACGCTGTTTACATCAACCGGATCTACCCTGCTGAGGCTATGAAGGGATATTTTTCCGGATGGGAGCGGATGCAGGCGGAGAGCCTGGAGCTGGCGGAGCAGAGCTTCCCGGAGCGGAGGATCTTCCGCCTGGAGCTGCAGGAGGAGGAGATCCGCGGACTGGATATGCTGGAGCGGGCCGCGGACGAGCTCTATGGGAAACAGGACTCGGAACAGGCAGTCGACCCTGTGGAGATCTTCTGCCGCGAGAGCGCCTTCCGGTCGGAATATGACCCCAAAAGCGGCCTTCGCAGCCTCGTGGTCAGTCTGCCCTATGCGGCGAAGGAGGAGATCCGGGCTGAGAAGGAGAAGGAGGACCTGATCCTGCGCGTCCGGAATGAAGTGCGGCGCCTGCGCCTGCCGGACCTCATGGGCAGCCGCGACCTGCTGGGCTGGGACTTCGAGGACGGGACGCTCACCCTCCGGTTCGGAAACAGCTATCACAAGGGTTGAGAACTGAAAAAACAGGACCGTGCGGAGTACGCACGGTCCTGTTTTGGTTTTCAACGGAGTGGTGACCGGATCCCTGCAGCGGAGCAGGCCTTTGCGGCAGATCAGTCCTCGTCCTCCAGGGAGTGGGACTTTCTGACCAGGACCTTCTGTTCGTAGGACGCGAAGACGTCGTCGAGGAAAGCGCGGTCAGGAGCGGGGGTCAGGATGCTGACGACCGGGACCACGATCAGGCCTGCGATCATCGCGGCCGCACCGGCGTTGATGGGGGACTTGATGAAGTGCAGGAACATGTTCGACACAGTGATGCCGACGCCGGTGATGTAGCTGGCCCATACGGCGGCCTTGCTGACGCGTTTCCAGTATAGGCCGTACATGAAGGGGGCCAGGAAGGCACCTGCCAGGGCGCCCCAGGAGATACCCATCAGCTGGGCGATGAAGGTCGGCGGGTTGAGGGCGATCACGACGGACAGGATGATGAAGAAGGCGACCAGGACGCGCATGACGACGAGCTGGGTCTTCTCGGACATATCCTTGACGAAGGTCTCCTTGAGGAAGTCCAGTGTCAGCGTGGAGCTCGAGGTGAGGACCAGGGAGGACAGGGTGGACATGGAGGCGGAGAGCACCAGGACGATGACGATGCCGATCAGCAGATCGGGCAGGGTCGAGAGCATCTGGGGGACGATGGAGTCGTAGGCGATGGTGCCGTCCGGCTTGTAGATGGCGGGGCTGTCAAAGAGACGTCCGAAGCCGCCCAGGAAGTAGCAGCCGCCCGCGACGATCACGGCGAAGAAGGTGGAGACGATCGTGCCGGTCTGCACAGCCTTTTCGTCCTTGATGGCATAGAACTTGTGGACCATCTGGGGCAGGCCCCAGGTACCCAGGGAGGTCAGGATGACGACGCCCAGCAGGTTCATGGGATCGGGGCCGAAAAAGCTGGTCAGCAGGCCCTGGCTGCCCTGGAGGGCAGGAACGGCGACGTCGTCCGCCGGGATCAGGGACAGCTCGTGGATGGCGTTCAGGAAACCGCCGTTGCTGTTGAGCACGGCCAGGATGACGGCACAGATGCCGAAGAGCATGATGATGCCCTGGATGAAGTCATTGAGAGCTGTCGCCATGTAGCCGCCGACGATGACATAGACACCTGTCAGGACTGCCATGACTATCAGGCAGACGCTGTAGGGGATGTTGAAGGCCATCCCGAACAGGCGGGAGAGACCGTTGTAGATCGAAGCCGTGTAGGGGATCAGGAAAATAAAGGCAATGGTGCTGCCCGTGATTTGAAGGGCCCTGGACTGGAAGCGCTTGCCGAAGAAATCGGGCATGGTGCGGGAGTCCAGCTTCTGGGTCATGACGCGGGTGCGGCGGCCCAGGATGAGCCAGGCCAGAAGGGAGCCGATGAAGGCGTTCCCCAGACCGATCCATGTGGATGCCAGACCGTATTTCCATCCAAACTGTCCCGCGTAGCCGACGAACACGACCGATGAGAAATAGGAAGTGCCGTACGCGAACGCCGTGATCCAGGGCCCGACCTCGCGGCCGCCCAGCACGTAATCTGTCACGTTGGAGGCCTTGCTTCTACTATAGAAGCCAACGCCTACCATCACGCTGAAGAAGATCAGGAGCAGCAGGATTTTTGCAAACATAACAGGTTCCTCCTAAAATGTTGATAAGGATGCATAAAAAATGGTGGATCGTAACGGATGGACTTCTCACGGTGCTTTGCGCCTTGCTGCGGACAGCTGCGGAATGTGCACGGTCGTCTGCGCAGGCACACGCCTGTGTCCCTTTTGTACGGCGAACGTTTACAAGCAGTACTTTCGCGCTTAAACGCTTAGACGCTTTAAAGTCCTGAAGCGTATTATAAACACCGGATCAGAGATGTGTCAACCGGATTTTTTGGAATTTGTTAATATTCTGTCTTAATTTTAAAAAGTGTCTGTAAATCCGTACAATATGGGCCATTCTTACTTTTTTGTGAACTTTTGCGGCTACGGCTTGAGAATCAGGAGCTGAGTGGCTATAATTCTGATATTTCAGGCAATATGGAAGAACTGCCGGGAGAGTCCCGCGGAAATGCACCGGATGTCTTCGCGTGATGGGAACAGACAGGCGCGGGATCAGGGACGGGAAGGCCGGACCTGCCGCACCGGCGGTTTTTCAGGAAATATCAGAAGACGACAGGAATATAGATATACAGGAAGATAGATATACAGGATTTTAGAATGGATATTTAACAGGAGAATACAGGATGGCTTACAGAAGATCAGGCCGTGATGACTATTACGATGAATTCGATGAATTCGACGATTTTGCCGGGGAAGAGAGCGGAAGACAGTCCGGGAACGGCAGTTATGGCAGAGGCCGGCAGCGGGTCTATGATTCCTGGGAGGACGAGGAGGACTACGAGGAATTTGCCCGCGCGAGGGACAAAAAGTACGGAAACCGGAGGCCGGCAGCAAGGGGTGACCGCGCACAGGGCCCGGCAGCCCGGCAGGGTGCACAAAACAGGGGCGGCGCGCAGAACAGCAGACCGGCAAGGGCCGGGAGCTCAACCGGCGATCCCCGCAGGGGCAGCGGCGCCACAGGCGCAGGCAGCGATCCCCGCAGAGGCGGCAGCGCCACAGGCGCGGGCGGCCGGACGGCGTCACCCGGACCTGAGAAAAAGAAGAAAAAAAAGAAGGGCTTTTTCGGAATCATCCTGCGGCTCCTGCTGATCCTGGTCCTGCTGGTCGTGATCGTCGTCGGCATCCTGGCCTTTCGAATGCGGGATATGCTGCGGATGCAGCGTGTCAATTCCGTTGATCTGGAGGACCAGCTCCAGTCCGGCATCGCCTGGCAGGTCAGAAACGATGAGATCATGAAGGGATATACCAATATCGCCCTCTTTGGCGTGGATTCCCGGTCCGGAGACCTCCTGGATGGCGACAACCGGAGCGACACCATCATGATCGCCTCCATCAACAAGGAGACCGGTGAGATTCGCCTGGTCTCCGTCTACCGCGACACCATGCTCAATGTGGGTGACGACTATTACACCAAGGCCAATACCGCCTATGCGCTCGGGGGACCGGAGCGCGCCATCAACATGCTCAACCTCTGCTTTGACATGAATATCGTGGACTTCGTCACCGTCGGCTTCGAGGGCCTGGCCCACACGATCGACGCCCTGGGAGGGATCGAGCTTGAGATCGACGAGGAGGAGCGCGAATACCTGAATATGTATGTGCACGACATGAGCGTCGAGCTGGGAACGGACGATACGCCGGTCGAGGAGACCGGGACAGTTCTGGTGACCGGCATTCAGGCGACCGCCTACAGCCGGATCCGCTACACTGCAGGCGACGACTTCAAGCGCGCCGAGCGCCAGCGGATCGTCCTGGAGAAGACCCTGCAGAAGGCCAAGCAGGCCTCCCCGACAACCCTGGTGGATGTCGCCAACAACGTGATGGGCGACATGGCGACCTCCCTCTCCTCCAAGGAACTCATGAGCCTGATCCTCAAGGCCGGTTCCCTGGAGCTGGCGGATACCGGCGGACTCCCCCGCGAGGAATACAGGGCCTTTGGCGAAAACTATGAGGACGGTTCCTTTATTCTCCCGCTGACCCTGGAGGATAATGTCAAATGGCTCCACGAATTCCTCTTCGACCAGGAGGATTATCAGCTTTCTGATGAAGCCTCGTCAGTGGACACCTACCTGCAGAATAATTTCTGGCCGGCATATTGACCGTATACAGGCTGACAGCTCTTCTGTGCGCACCCCGATCCGGGGCAGAATTCGCAGTGCGGACAGGGACTGAAAAACCACCGCCCGGAGCAGATAAAACTGCTCGCCGGGGGCGTTTATAAAAAAAGCGTAAAAAAAATATAAATTCCCCCGTTGAGCTTTCCAAAGAATCTGCTACAATAGTTCTTGGATGCGTTTCGCATTAGAAATATTTTGACAGAAAAGAGGTATAGAAAATGAAGGGTTTTATGAACGAGTTTAAAGAGTTTATCAGCCGTGGCAACGTCATGGACATGGCAGTCGGTATCATCATCGGCGGCGCATTCACGGCGATCGTCACCTCCCTGGTCGAGGACGTCATCAACCCCATCCTGGGCTGCTTCGGCGGTATGGACTTCAGCAACATCGTGATCCCGCTCGTCGGCGAGGCTTCCCTGAAGGTCGGTAACTTCATCAATGCCGTCATCAACTTCCTGATCATGGCATTCATCCTGTTCTCCATCATCAAGGCCATGAACACTGCTGCCGGCAAGCTGAAAAAGGAGCAGGAGGAAGCTCCCGCGACCACCAAGATGTGCCCTTACTGCAAGAGCGATGATGTTCCCCTTGGCGCCTGCAAGTGCAAACACTGCGGTTCCGAGCTGGAGCTCTCCGACGAGGAGAAGGCTGCTCTGGAGGCATAATACAGACATTTGTTCATGATATGTCTGCAGGCTGCAGATGCCAGTGCTCCGACATGCTCCGGCATCGTCGGATCGAATGAAAAAACGGACAGGCGGAGGCGAAAGCTTCCGCCTGTTGTGTTTTGGAGGAAAATACGCGCTGCGGACCAGCCCTGCACGGGGCCCGGACCCGGCGGTGAAGACAGGCTGCTGCCGAACCGGGTGTTTTTGCATGATATTCTTACATGGTATTTTGCAAGGGATTTTCACATGAGTTCTTTACATGAGATTCTTATATGAGGTTTTGGATGAGAACTGAGGACAGGAGAGAGAAGATGACAGATCTGCGCGACCCCAATATTCTGCAGATGCAGCTGGAGGCATACGCGGCGCGGGGACTCTACCCCTTCCACATGCCCGGCCACAAGCGGCGCATGCAGCCGGCGCCCGGACTTCCCGCCGGGTGGGATGTCACGGAAGTGCCGGGGACGGATGACCTGCACGATGCGGAAGGCATCCTGCGGCAGGCCATGGAGCGCACGGCAGACCTGTGCGGTGCCGACCGGACCTGGTACCTGGTCAACGGCAGCACCTGCGGCCTGCTCGCGGGGATCCGGGCCCTCGCCCGCAGAGACAGTGAGGTCCTGTGTGCCAGAAACTGCCACAAGGCGGTCTACCACGCGCTTGAACTGTCGGGATACAGGATCCACTGGATCATGCCGGAGACAGATCCGGACTGGGGAATCTGCGGTGGGATCCGCGCATCTGAGGTGAAAGCGGCCCTGCGCCGCCATCCGTCCGCGAAGGCGGTGATCCTGACCAGCCCCACCTACGAGGGAGTCCTGTCGGAGGTGGAGGAAATCTGCCGGGCCGCGCATGCGAAGGGAATTCCGGTCCTGGTCGACGAGGCCCACGGCGCCCACCTCATCCCCCTGTCGGAAAAGGCAGGATTTCCGGTCGGTGCCCTGGCCTGCGGCGCGGACCTGGTCGTCCAGAGCCCCCACAAGACCCTGCCCTCCCTGACCCAGACGGCCCTCCTGCACATGCAGGGAAAGCTGGTGGATCCGGTTCGGATCGAGGAGGAACTGGATATCTTTGAGACCAGCTCACCCTCCTACCCCCTCATGGCGTCGCTCGACGGCTGCACCGGCATCCTGCGGACACAGGGGGAAGATCTCTTTGAGCGCTGGGCCCTGCGCCTGGGCCGCTTTGAGGCGGCCATCCGTCCTCTGCAGAGGCTCCGGGTGCTGTATCACGGGCCCGGCGGGCGGCAGGAAAAAAGGACCGGCGCTGCCGGCGCGCTTTTTTCCCTCTATGACCCGGGCAAGATCCTGATCGATGCGGGCCCTGCCGGCATGGACGGCAGGGAGCTGGCCAGGATCCTCCGAGAGGAATGGCGGATGGAGACGGAAATGAACCAGGGCAGCCTGGTCCTGGCCATGACCAGCCTCTGCGACGACGAGGACGCCCTGGACCGCCTGGCGCAGGCCCTGCTGGAGATCGACCGGCAGGCAGCGGGAAAAAGGAAAGAGCAGGGGACTGCGGCAGATGGCGGCCGGTCTGAGGATCAGGGAAAAGAAGCTGTGTCAGGTGATTTCCATGCCGCCTTTCTGCGGCTGAAGCCGACCGCCGGCTGCACACTGGCAGAGGCTGCCGGTCAGGAATCGGAAATGGTTCCCCTCAACCGGGCGG
Source organism: uncultured Lachnospiraceae bacterium (assembly GCA_902781215.1). GTDB lineage: Bacteria > Bacillota > Clostridia > Lachnospirales > Lachnospiraceae > CAG-791. The sequence goes on along the minus strand of CACZIO010000020.1, from coordinate 401 downwards.
CGGGCCGGATCTGTGCGGAGTACCTCTACTTCTACCCGCCGGGGATCCCTGTTCTGGCTCCGGGAGAGGTCATCACACGCAGCCACCTGGACCTGCTTACGTGCGCAGGGGAGGAAGGCGCAGGCCTGTACCGGGGCTCCGGGCATACAGAGATCAGATGCCTGCGGGAATAAGTGAGCTTTCAGTTTTGAGCTTTCAGTTTTCATGGAAATCAGCAGAAAAAACAGCGGATAAAGAACAAACATGAGCTGATCTTGTCTGGAGACAGATGGAAAAGAAGGGGCGGCGGGAAAGGACTCGGGCAGGGTTGTTTCATGAAGAAAAACTGAACCAGGCAAATCCTTAGATTCTTTCAGGGTTATGAGTGCTATACAGAATCACTCATAACCCTGTTATTTTTT
>CACZIO010000019.1 GCA_902781215.1 uncultured Lachnospiraceae bacterium | reverse complement strand
AACGTGACAACTAAGTCCAAACTTAAAGCGGAAGGAAGATCAAGGTGAATCAAGAAAAGAAGAAAGTATATGTTTACACCCGTGTCTCGACCGCGATGCAGATCGATGGATACTCCCTGGAAGCACAGCGCACCCGTATGCGGGCTTTCGCTGAATTCAATGAGTATGAGATCGCCGGGGAGTATGAGGACGCCGGCAAGTCCGGGAAATCCATAGAAGGCCGGGATGAATTCAATCGGATGATGGAAGATATCAAGACCGGCAAGGACGATGTTTCCTTTGTGCTGGTCTTTAAACTGTCACGCTTTGGGCGGAACGCCGCTGATGTCCTTTCCACCCTGCAGACCATGCAGGATTTCGGTGTCAATCTGATCTGTGTGGAAGATGGCATTGATTCCTCAAAAGATGCCGGTAAGCTGATGATCTCAGTCCTGTCGGCAGTGGCAGAGATCGAGCGCGAGAATATCCGTATCCAAACCATGGAAGGACGGATTCAGAAAGCAAGAGCTGGAAAGTGGAACGGCGGCTTCCCGCCTTACGGCTACAGTCTTAAGGACGGCGTATTGGAGATCAATGAAGAGGAAGCTACTGCGATCCGTACCATTTTTGAACAGTGGGTCTCCACGGATATCGGTGCGAACGGTCTTGCCAAGTATCTGGAGAACCACGGTATCCGTAAGATCCCGAGACATAATGGAAAGAATCCCCTGTTTGACGCGGCCCTGATCCGTAAGATCATTAAGAACCCGGTATATTGCGGGAAGATCGCCTATGGCCGCCGGAAGACGGAGAAGGTTCACGGCACCCGTAATGAGTACAAGCTGGTTGAGCAGGATGATTATCTTGTGGTTGACGGTCTGCATGAGGGTATTGTGTCTGAAGAGATGTGGAATCAGGCCCAGGTCAAGATGATCGCCCAGGCAAAGAAATACGAGCATGTGAATAAGGCCAAGGATACCAGGACACACCTGCTTTCAGGACTGGTGAAGTGCCCGATCTGCGGAGCAGGCATGTATGGCAACAAGAGCATCAAGCACCGAAAAGACGGTACAAAGTATAAGGATTTCTTTTACTATGGCTGCAAGCACAGAACGATGACCAGGGGCCATAAGTGTGATTATAAAAAGCAGATCAATGAAGATGTCCTGGATGCGGCTGTGGTGGAAGTGATCACAAAACTGGTGGCCAATCCCCGGTTCGCTTCCATGATGCAGGATAAGATCAATATGAAGGTGGACACCACCGTCATCTTTCAGGAGATCACGGCCTTGGAAAAACAACTGAAACAGTCCTATGCCGTAAAGCGGAAAACACTGGAGGAGATTGAGACACTGGATCCGGACGGCAGACACTATAAGCGCCTGAAAGCCGACTTGGATGATCGTCTGTACCGGATGTATGACAAGATCGATGACCAGGAGCAGAGCCTCATAGAGGCGAAGGCAAAGAAGCAATCCATCGAATCCGAAAAAGTCACCGGAGACAACATCTATAAGATCCTGATTTACTTTGACAAGTTCTATTCACTGATGAATGAGGAGGAACGGCGTAAGCTGATGGAGTCGCTTATTGAGGAGATCCAGATCTACGAAGAGCGCCAGCCAAACGGACAGTGGCTGAAGTCGATCACCTTCCGTCTGCCGATCATCGAGAAGGATATGAAAATATCCGTTGAAGATGGTTTGGACAGTGAACAGCACATCGAGACCGTGTGCCTTTTGACCGGACTTTCCGAAGCGAAAACCAATCATGTCAGCGTGCAGGACTGAGAGGGGATATACATAATGCGGCACTTTCCCCAGGACCATCCCGGCCCGAAAAAACGTACATTCAAGGCAGTCAAAACCTTCATTTTTCCTTGCCCCTCCCCCTCTGTAACTGATAAACTGTATTGGGGGTCACAGAAACGGGAATACGGGTCTGCAGCCTGGGGGGGGCATCAATCTGCCGCGGATCCGATGACATCTGGATGAAAGGGATAGGAATGACAGACATATTTAAAAAACTGATGCTCAGGGTGGCGGAATTTATGGAGATCATCCTGGCAATCTACCTGGTCGTGGTACTGATCCTGGTGATCGGCAGGACGATCGTGGTCGAGACGCCGATGATCTTCACGGAGATGACATCGATCCATCACTTTCTGGAGCTCAGCCTGACGCTGGCCGTGGCGATCGAGTTCGTCAAGATGCTCTGCATGCATACGCCGGGCACGCTGATCGAGGTCCTGCTGTTCGCGATCGCAAGACACATGATCGTGGAATCGCCCACGCCGTTCCAGAACCTGGTGATCGTTCTTTCCATCGTCGCGCTGTTTGCCGCCCGCAAATATCTGCTGACAGCCCATGATCAGCGCGGTATGAACGAGCATGCGCACGGGACGCACCATATCCTCAAGGATCTGATGAAGCTCCGCGAGGAGAGAAAGGAGCTCAAGGAGACCGTGGAGACGGCCAGGGAGCGCAAGCGCCTGGACAAGGTCGGTGCCAAACTGGAGAAAATAGAGCCTGAACCGGCACAGGCGCAGGATCAGGAATGACAGGCTGGCATTAATAGAGCAGATCATACCGGGAAAAAAACAAAAGAATACAGACAGCAGAATATAAATATCGAAAAAACAGCACATGAAAACGGAGCAGGATTTTCATCCCTGCTCCGTTTTTGGCTGTATAGGTTTCTCGGTGGGTATAATCCCCTTTTTTCTTTTACCTGTTCCGCCCGGCATCAGAGGAAGAACCTGCGGATGGACAGGATCCGGTCGTAGGCGGCGTTCTGACCGATGCAGATACCCTGCCTGGTATTGGCCGCGTGGACGATCCGGTTGTTGCCCAGGTAGATGGCGACGTGGCCGCGGTAGCAGATGACATCACCGGGAAGGGCCTGGGAGAGGCTGGCGATCTGCGTGCCGCGCTTGCGGATCGAGGCGTCGTAGTGGGGAAGCTGGATCCCGAAGTTGTTGTAGACGGCCATGACGAAGCCGGAGCAGTCGGCGCCTTTGGTCAGGCTGGAGCCGCCCCAGCGGTAGGGGCTGCCGACATATTTGAGGGCAAAGTTCGCGACCTGCTGGCCCCTGGCAGTGGATACTGCAGCGGGGGTAGCCGGAGCGGATGCTGTCGGTGCAGCGGGCGCTGCTGCCGGTGCTGCCGGAGCGACAGGCACAGGTGCCGGATAGACGGTGCCGTCCGCGTTGAACCGGTACTCCTTTCCGCCGATCACCTGCCTGGTGGTCTGCAGGACGCCGGAGGCATTGAAATAATAGTTTTTCCCGCCGATGGTCTGGAAGCCGGTCAGCATATATTTGTCGGAGGGGCTCAGATAATAGCGCTTGCCTTCGACGGTCTGCCAGCCGCTGCGCAGCCGCCCGCTCCTGGGAGAGGCGTAATACCAGCGGCTGTTGTATTTGACCCAGCCCTTCTGCAGGACACCTGCGCTGTCAAAGATATAGCGCTTGTTTTTGATCTCCTGCATGCCTTTGACGGCGTAGCCGCGGCTGTCGAAATAGTACTTCTTTCCGTGGTATTTCCGCCAGCCGTTTTTGAGAAAGTCTCCGCTGGAACGTTGATAGCGTATGTTTCCGCCCTCAATGATGAGACGGCCGGACCGCAGGACATTCCGGTCGATCGAGGAGGAGCTTTTTTGCTGCTGCAGCTGCCGGGCAGATGCGGGCGCTGCAGCGGATCCTGTGATCTGCTGCGTGCAGATGGAAGTGGATGCGGCTGTAGGGGAACTGTCGCGCTGCGCCGCCATGACCGGCGTCAGGGTGAGACCGGCGAGCAGGGCGCTGAGGGCGATGGCGGACAAGGTGCGGCGTAAGGTTTTGTTCATGAAAGCCTCCGGACGCAGTTGAGCGTCTGTACTGTTGTTTTTTGCTGTCTTGTACAGTGTAACAGACAATTGCAAAATTGTTAAGCAAATATGAAATGTTTTCAAATAAATTAAGGAAATATTACACTGATTTGTAACGATTTCAGATGATGCGTCGGGCGAAGCCCAATTTTACGCCCGCCTTTATCCTGAAAGATAATTCCATATATTCTGTTTTGTGAATCCTGAAATGGAATAAAATTCATATTGACTCTGTTTTTGCCGGGTGCTATCGTATTATTTACAGCGGCAGCAGCCGCCTGTTTATTCTGAAATCTGTCCGGATCGGACCATATACCCACATATACAACAATTGAATGACCCCGGGAGGAGTCTGTCATGAAGACCGGGGAAAGAGCATTTTTTCGTCTGCGCGGCAGGATATCCTGCGGGAGCGCACAGGTGAACAATCATGCTGTGTATATGCGCGCATTATGCGCGCCGGAGGTGGGATTTTGAAAAAGAACAGAATTCGGAAAAGAACATTAAAAAGAAACTGCAGGTTCCGGACGCTATTTGTGACGGTGCTGATGGCGATCTCTTTTGCGGTGCAGTCAGCGGGAAACGGGACCTTTTTGTATACTGGGCCGGTATATGCCGCTGAGCGGACAGCTGCGGGCGGAGACCGGGCGGGAAACCCGGCGGACGACACAGATACCGGAGCGATGAAAGGGACGAAGGAAACCGCCCCGGCTGAAAGTGCAGGCGATGGCGCAGACAAGGATGGAGCTCTGACCGGTGAAACTGCAGGCATCCCCGGAGAAGGCTCCGGCGGTCAGTCTCCAGGAAAAACAGGTGAGACAGACGCTGATACCGTAAAGACGGATACGACGGCAGCCGGGCAGACAAAGGAGGCGGAGACCGGCCAAACAGCTGAGGTGGAGAATTCGGACAATACGGGAAACAAGGCGGAGAGCGGTCAGGAAGGAAACCAGGGGAAGACGCCGGAGACTCTGCCGGATCAGGGTACATCGCATGATCGGGATTCCGGAGAGCAGCAGGATGGGAATGCCGTGAAGGGAGACACAGCTGCGGATCCCGGCAGCGGTGAAGACGATGCAGCAGATGCCGCCCGGGGACAGAGTAACGGGAGAGACAACAGCCCGGGTACAGGCGTTTCGGGCCAGACGGAGACGGCAGAGGAACCGGCCCGGCAGACAGAAACAGCGCAGCAGGCGGAGGCAGCGGGCGATACGGAGACGCCGGCGGACTCGGCACAGCAGGCGGCGACAGTTCAGGCGGCGGAGATTCCACCGGAGGAATGGATGACGGCACAGGAGGCGAAGATCGCCTTCCGCAGCGCGACGCGGGGCGCCTCATCCGGTCTGTCACAGGCGGTCGTTGCCAGCAAGGGCGCCTATATCGATTATGAGGCACTGGGTCTGGGACCCGATGTGGACGGTCATAACAACCATACGACCCTGATCAATGTCAGGGATGAAGACAGCAATGACTATGTGGGCGTCTGTGTTGTGCCGGATGACAGCAGCTACAGAACGGGAACGGTCCTGCCGGATGTCAAACGTGTGACGGACGCGGCCCTGATCAGATTGTATTACTACACTTTTCTCAATGACTTCGGCGTGGAGCTGGCGCAGTCAAGGGGATTCGGCGATATCGCGGAGGAGGCGGCCATCGCCGCCTGCCATGAAGCTTTGTCCATGCGCTATGCCGACCTGGCGGGCGTCGAATATGACCGGCCCAATGTCGGAAAGGACCTGAAGAGCCTGGTCAAGGCCTATCAGAATGCAGTGGCGTCGAAGCCCCTGCCGGACCCGGACAAGGTCCTGATCTATATCTGCGCCCGAAAGCGCGTGGACGGATACTGGCGCCAGCCCTATCTTTTCGGCAGGATCTCGGACGACGATGTGTCCAGCGTCGTCCTGGTCAAGACAAGCGCGGATGCCAACATGCAGGCCGGACTTTCCGCCTACTGCCTGCATCAGACAGCAGCAGGCGGCACTGTCAATTTCCGTCTCTACAAGGATGCCGCCTGTACGCAGCAGGCGGAGACATATTCGGATCTGGAGATGAAGACAAAACTGGATCCGATCCCGGTCGGCCTGAACAGCAAGAGCGGCCTGAGCAACCGGACGAACTTCTACTGCGAGCCAGGGACCTATTATCTGAAGGAACTCACGACGCCCAAAGGCTATCAGGAAGCCGCAAAGCCCTTCGGGCCCTATACCCTCGAAGAGGGGAAGGGGATGACCCTGCGGATCAGCAACACGCCGGTCTACGCAAAGGCAGGTATTTACAAGCTGGACTCGAAGACAAAGGAACCGGTCGCCGGGGCAAAATTCGGCCTGTACTCGGAGCGCGAGGACGCACAGAACAAAGAGACGCCTGACGCTGTCCTGACGACCGGCGCGGACGGCCGGTCCAGCACAGCCAATGTCCTGGCGGGCAGGACCTATTATGTGCGGGAGATCGAGGCGCCGTTTGATTATAAGGAGGACAGCTCCGTCCGTCAGCTGGCAGTGGCGGACAGTTTCTCCCAGGTGAAATGGACAGAGATTTCCAACGTGCCCCGGGAGGGAAAGATCCGCGTCAGCAAGACCTCATCGGACCCGGAGGCAGACTACAGTCCCTACAGCCTGGCAGGTGCCGTCTATACGGTCTACAACAAGAGCGGCAAGGCTGTTGGGACAGTGAAGACCGGCGCAGACGGGATATCCGCGGAGCTGACTGTCCGGATCGGGAAATACACGGTGCGTGAGACGACGCCCTCCCCGGGCTTCAAGCTCGACCCGAGGACTTATGAGGCCGAGGTGCGGGAGAATGCGCTGACGACCGTGCAGTCTGTCGAGGAGCCCCGCAAGGGGAAAATCGTGGTGCGCAAGTATTCTTCGATGGAAAAGGAAAAGAAGGAACCGGACACCATGCCTATCGCCGGTGCGGTCTATACACTCTATAAATCAGAGGAGGACGCACGGGAAAACCGGGCTGCCGCGGGCACCTTTGTGATCAGAGAGGACGGCAGCTCCAATGTCGTCGAGATGCTGGTCGGAAGAAAATACTACATCCGGGAGACGAAGACGCCGGAGGGTTATCTTCCGGATGAGGAGATCCATGTCGTGGATGTCCGGGAGTTCGAGGCGACCGTGAAGGCGGAAAGTGAGGACCGCCTGATTTTCGGCGGCGTGGAGGCGGCCAAGCTGGATCTGGAGACCATGAAAGGGACACCGCTCGGCGGCGCGACCCTGGAGGGAGCCGTTTTCCGGATCTTCAATGACGGAGAGCGGTCTATCTACGCGGGTGATCAGAAGATCCTGCCCGGTGCGGAAGCGATGACCCTGCAGACAGATACAGAGGGAAGGGTCAAAACAGAGGATCATGCGCTCTCCTACGGAGAATACCGGATTGAAGAAATAACTCCGCCGGAGGGCTACACCCTGCGCGGCGCGGAGCCTGTCCGCTTCCGGATCCGGGAGGACGGTCTGATCGTCGATCTGACAGGTCAGACAGAGACCTGTATCCACAATGCGGTCAAACGCGGGGATATCGCCCTCCGCAAGCTCAATGGATACAGTCAGAAGCGCATGGCGGGCGTCACTTTTGAGATCACAGGCTTTGATCACGAGGGAAATGAGATCGAGAAGCACCGCTTTACGACTGACCGGAACGGCAATTATGTGAGCAGCGCGGGCTGGCAGGCAGCACAGACGCCGCAGTCCGTTTTCCCTCTCGGATCCGTCTCCGCGCCGCAGGTTTCATCCTCCTCAGATCAGACCCCTGCAGCCGCCGCGGGCAGTCAGATGGATCAACAGCCCGCTGCCGGTGATTCCGGACAGGGGCAGGAGCAGTCCGGGCGTCTCTGGTTTGGACTGGGCACAGAGCCGGACGATGCATTGGGTGCCCTTCCCTACGGGGAATACCATATCGAGGAGATTGAAGGGGAGAATAACCGGGGGATGAAAATGTTCTCTGAGGATATTTTTGTCTATGCGGACCGAATGACCATCGACCTGGGCAATGTGGAAAACACACAGAAGCCCGTCCTGGAGACAGAGCTGGTCGATGAAAACGGCTATCATTTTACAGGCTGTGACGGCGTGGTGACCCTCACCGATACAGTCACCTACGGCGGCATGGAGGACTATATCGGGCAGGAGGTCACCTTCCGCGGAGTGATCTATGTCAAGGAGACCGGAAAGCCCCTGGAAATCGGCGGAAAGCCCGTGGAGACGACACGGGTCAAAAAGATCCTCTCGCCCGGGGGTACGGTGGAACTCCGCTTTACCTTTGATGCATCCGGAGTACAGGGAAAGACCCTGGTATGCTATGAGTACGCCTATGAGGGAGATGTGGCGGATGATGATCCTTCGGGAGACGATCCGGCAGGAGAGGATCCCTCCGAGGGCGGGCATTCAGAGGAGAATCCAACCGGCGAAAACCCGTCGGATGGACCGCAGGATGAAAAGCCCGGAGATCCGCAGGATAAACCCAAAGAAATCACCTCCCACACGGACATCAATGACGAGGCGCAATCCATGCACCTGGTCTCGATCGATACGGAAGCAGATGACGCAAAGACCGGCATGCATATCGGAATGGCAGCAGATGGGGCTGTCACGGTGGACCATGTTACCTGTGACGGCCTGATTCCGAAGGCAGAGTATCGTGTGACCGGTGTGCTGGTTGACAAATCGACGGGCCGCCCCCTTCTGGACCGGAAGGGAAAGGAGGTCACCGCGGAGGCATCCTTCCGGGCAAAGGCGGTGAAGGAGACTGTGGACCTGACCTTCCGGTATGACGCATCGCTCCTCGACGGGACGACGATCGTCGCCTTTGAGCGGCTGTATTTTAAGGGTGAACTTCCTCCCGGGGCACCGGATCCGGATACGCCGGTCGCTGTCCATGAGGACCCGGACGATGAGGACCAGAGTATTCATTATCCGCAGATCCGCACGGTTGCGACAGCAACAGACGGGACCTCCAAAACCGTTCCGGCGGGAAGCGCGTGTACAGTCGTCGACCATGTCATCTGGGAGAACCTGATCCCCGGACAGAGTTACCTCCTTCGGGGAGCCCTCGTCTACAAGGACGGCGGAAAGCCTGTTACAGCCGGCGGAAAGGCGGTGACGGCACAGACGGTCCTGATTCCGACGGCGGCGGACGGAGAGACAGACCTGACCTTTACCTTTGACGCATCAGACCTGCCCGGTGATCAGAGTGCCGTCGCCTTTGAGGATTTATATCTTCTTCCCGGCGGAAAGGAGGGGGCCGGCCCAGGCGGGAATACATCCGGAGATGTTATGGAAGAACCGGACGGTGACAGGGAGGATGGCGCGCAGAGCACTTCCGAAACCATTCCTGCGGACGAACTGCTGGTAGCCTCACACAAGGATCTGACTGATGCCGACCAGACAGTCCTTCTGCGGCAGCCGGAAGAACCGGAGGGTCCGACAGAGCCCGGAAAACCTTTGGAACCGGAAAAGACCGAAAAAGACGGCACGAGCGTGCGGACGGGGACAGGGACTTCCGGAAGGAGAAAGGTGACGCCGGCTTCGCCCGACACGGTCAGTGTGTCAACTGTCGCTCCCGGGACAGGCGATGACACCAATATCTGGCTGTACCTGTTTCCGGCGCTGGCGGCGGCCGCCGGTGCCGCAGGCATCCTCCTTTGGAAAAAGAAAAAAGGGGAAAAACCGGAACCGTAAAATGAGCCTGCCCGATACCTGAGACAGCGGCCGGACAGCCTCCCGACCGGTATGCGCCTCTTGTGCGGGAACACTTTTTCTACCGAAGCCTGACCGAAAGTGATATACTGATACTGTTATGAGAAGGTACTCCGGGATCTGATGCAGGCCCTGCCGGCGGGTACAGACCGCATCCCTGCAGGGGACTGTGAACGGATGCAGAGGCAGTCCGGGGGTCCGGGAGCTGCAGTGAATCGGGATGCTGCATGTGGTATATACACTTGGTTGGGAGGTAGAGCATGGATCGAGAGCGGCCGCGCGGCAGAGAAAAAAATGTGACCGGGCAGGGAACCGGACTGGGGCGCAGAGGAAGCGGCCTGGGGACCGGCCCTGTCGGGTCGCAGGACGGTTACAGTGGAAAGGGGAGCGGCTCCGGCGGCGGAGGCCGGCGAATCACCCGCGGAGCGGGTCTGAGCCTGCCGGTCATCATCCTGGCCATCATTGTCTATATGCTGGGCGGCGGCAACCTTTTGGGCGGCTCCGGCGGCGGGAGCTCCGTCAGCTATGACTACGGCAGCGCCAACGAGAGCTCGGGCGGAAGCTTCGGCGGCCTGTTCGGAGACAGCACGTCAGGCGGATCACAGGGGTCTTCTTCCGGCGGCTCCTCCGGGAGTTCAGGAAGTTCCTGGTCTGGCAGCACTGCGGTTAATACGCTTAACAGCGAGGTCGCGTCCGGCTCCCGCGAGAAGCGGACAAAGATCATCGGAAACGGGCAGGATACCGTTACGATCATGGTCTACCTGTGCGGCACGGACCTGGAGTCCCGCAGCAGGATGGCGACCAGCGACCTGCAGGAGATGGTCAGCGCGAGCCTGTCCGACAAGGTCAACCTGATCGTCTACACGGGCGGCTGCAGCAAGTGGAACAACAACATCGTCAGCAGCAGGACCAATCAGATCTACCAGATCAAAGACGGCGGCCTGCTGACCCTGGAGGACAATGTGGGGGCCAAGCCCATGACGGATCCCGCGACTCTGTCTTCTTTTATCCAGTACTGCGCGAAAAACTTTCCCGCCAACCGCAATGAGCTGATCTTCTGGGACCACGGCTCGGGCTCGGTCAGCGGCTACGGCTACGATGAGAAGTTCAAAAACAGCGGCTCCATGAGCCTGTCCGGCATCAACAAAGCCCTGAAGGACGGCGGCGTCACCTTTGATTTCGTGGGCTTCGACGCCTGCCTGATGGCGACGGCGGAGACCGGCCTCATGCTGAACAACTACGCCGACTATATGATCGCCTCCGAGGAGACGGAGCCCGGCATCGGCTGGTACTACACCAACTGGCTGACGGCCCTGAGCAAAAACACCTCCATGCCCACGGTGGAACTGGGTAAGAAGATCGTCGACGACTTTGTCCAGACCTGCGAGAAGCGCACGCCCGGCCAGGGGACTACACTGTCCGTCACGGACCTGGCGGAGCTCTCCAATACCATGCCGGCAAAGCTGAGTGCCTTCTCGAAATCCATCACCCAGTCCATCAAGGACAAGGATTTCAAGACCATCTCCAGAGCCCGCAGCGGCAGCCGCGAGTTTGCCAGATCCTCCCGGATCGACCAGGTTGACCTGGCCCATCTGGCCTACAATGTCGGCAGCCAGGAGGGCAGGGATCTGGCGGAGGCCATCCTGGGCGCGGTCAAGTACAACCGGACGTCCCGCGGCATGACCAATGCCTACGGCCTCTCCATCTACTTCCCTTACCAGAGCACAAGGTATGTCGACAAGGCCACCCAGTCCTATAGTGAGATCGGCATGGATGCCGATTACACCCAGGCCATCCGCGCCTTTGCCAGCATGGAGGTCAGCGGCCAGGCGGCAGCCGGCGGCAGCTCGACCGGATCGCCGGTCCCCTCTTTGTTCGGCACTCTCCTGGGCGGCGGATCCTCCTATGGAGGTTCCTCTTACGGCAGCGGGAGCTCCTCCTACGGCGGCGGAAGCGCCGGCGGCTACGGCACATCCCCCTACGGCTCGGGAACCAGCGAGGAGCTGATCGGTCAGCTCCTGGGGTCCTTTTTGGGCGGCGACTACAGCTCCATCAGCGGCCTGAGCGGCAGCGCGGGCTTTATGTCCGATCGCGCCCTGCCCGATGAGGAGACCATCCAGTATATCAGCGACAACCACATCGACACCTCTGCCCTCTACTGGACCGAGAACGCCGAGGGAAAGCCCGCCATGTCGCTCCCTGAGCAGCAGTGGGATCTCATCCAGTCCCTGGATCTCAACCTCTTCTACGATGACGGAGAGGGCTACATCGACCTGGGTCTGGACAACATCTACAGCTTTGACGAGGACGGGAACCTGGTCGCTGATGACGGGAATACCTGGCTGGCCATCAACAGCCACATCGTTCCCTACTATCACCTGGATACCACGGAGGACGGCGACGCCTGGACCATCACAGGCCGCGTTCCCGCCTTCCTCAATGACCAGCGCGTCAACCTGATCATCGTCTTTGACAATGACCACCCGACCGGCTATGTTGCCGGCGCACAGACCGATTACAAGGATGAGGACATCGACGTGGTGGCCAAGAACCTCACGGAGATCCAGGACGGCGACACGCTCGACTTCATCTGCGATTTCTACGGCTATGACGGCGCGTATCAGGACAGTTACCGCATGCAGGATCCGCTGACTGTGGACGGCGATCTGACTGTCAGCGACGTGACCCTGCCCGAAGGCAGCGTCCGCCTGACCTACCGCCTGACCGACATCTACAACCAGTCCTACTGGACCGAGGCCATCGACCACTGATTCGGAGGATTCTGAGGCCGCGTGACTGCGTTTCGGAATAGCTGCAGTTTCGAATATTTGTAGTTCCGTAATATTTGTAGTCTGGGATATATGAAGTTTAGGATATATGTAGTTTCGGAATATTTGTAAATGAAGAGTCCGGGAATCGGTGCGTGACCGGTTCCCGGACTTTGACTGAGCACCTCTGATACGAAGAGTGAAAAATCTTGTCGATACAAGATTTTTCACTCCGGTGCTTGTGCCGCGAGACGGCCCAAGCACCTGTGATCGCATTGGAGAAAACGCCTCCGCGTATTTCTCCTTGCGATGCCGCTCTGGCGAGCGGCATGGTCGGAACGAATCAAAAAGAGGACACGTTATGTGGAAAAAAGCCGGTGAATGGCGGCAGAGAACCGCAGCCGGAGCTGCCGGATGGCGGCAACGGAACCAGGGAGAAAAGGGATCCACGGCCTGGATCCCTTTTGCTTCCTATTGCACGACCGGCCAGTTCGGCAGCCTGCAGCAGGGGTTTCAACGCCACTGCGGCCCGACCGCGGCCGTGAATGTGATCCGGACGCTGGAGAACCTGGCCCTGTACGGCCGGTCAGACAGGACTGTTGAGACTGTGCAACCGGGGAAGCCGGAAACGGCAGATATGGATGGAGGATCTCAAAGGTCAGGGAAGGCTGGAATGACTTCGGCAGACCCGGTCAGATCCCTCCCCCTGCCGGCCGCTTCAAAAGCAGCGCAGCGGCGGATTTCCAGGGCGCATGAGCAGGAGCTCTTTCTTCAGTGCGCGCAAATCGGCCGCCGTGAGCACATCTACTGGAACAGCGATATCCTGGGGCGGTTCGGGGGTACCTCCAACTTCCTGACCGGGATCTTCCTGCGCAGCTGTCTGCGTGCCGCCGGCTGCGCCGATGATGTGTCGGTCCGCTTTCACCCCTGGATCACAGCCAGGGACGTGCGCAGGGCCCTGGACAGCGGCGCCATCGTCTACCTCCAGGTCTATTTTCACCCCAAATATAAGAACCACCACATGCTCTGTTATGCATACGAGACCAATCCGGAGAACGGAGAGCCTTCCTTTCTGCTTGCCGACGGCTGGCAGGCAGGCCCTGTCCGGATGGATGCAGCCGGTCTCGGACATGGACATTTTTTTACGATCAGAAAGAAAACCTGACAGAATAGAAAAATCCCGGAATCCACTGTGGATTCCGGGAGCTTTGATTGAGAGCTGGCAACGAGAATCGAACTCGTGACCTCCGCACTACCAATGCGACGCACTACCGACTGTGCTATGCCAGCGTATTGTTTGCTGCTGTTTTCCGCAACGAATGTATGTTAACACGGCGGACGGTTTCATGTCAACAGGAATTTTGCAATTATTTAAAAAAGATTTTTCTGCAGGTTTCAGGACTGCTCTGCGGGCTGCCGGCAGGGGGATTCCCGGCGAATCCGGAGTGGATCTGCCCCCTGCAGGCAGGTGTTATCCGCCTATATTATACTTGTCAGAAAAAGAAAAAGGCAAATTGCTGCAAATGAGATTTATACATTCAGAAGAAAGGAAGAAAAACAGCATATGCTCTACACAGAACTGACCCAGAAAGCTATGATAATCTGCTATAAAGCGCATAAGGACCGCTTTGACAAAGGGGGTGTCCCCTACGTCTTCCATCCCTTTCATGTCGCGGAGCAGATGGAGACGGAAGAGGAGATCTGCGCGGCGCTGCTGCACGATGTGGTGGAGGACTCCAACTGGGAACTGGAGCAGTTGGAGGCAGAGGGGTTTCCGGCTTCTGTTATCGAAGCGGTCGCACTGCTTACGCACAACGACGGCTCAGAGTATCTGGACTATGTGCGGAGACTGAAGGACAACCCGATCGCGGCCAAGGTGAAAATGGCTGACCTGCAGCACAACAGCACAGCGGGACGCATTCCCAATATGACGGAACGGGACCGGGAGAGACTGGCAAAATACAGCCAGGCGCTGGAGATCCTGACAGGCACTGAGGGGGATTGAGCCTGAGCCCGGAACAGGCCTGCAGTCGATAAGAAATACAAATCGGCAGCAGGCCTGGTGGCAAAGTGTGTTCTGTTTTTCTGTGGCTATCAGTATACCTTCCGGATCTCGCCGTCTCCGATCCCGTACCTGCTGCGGAAGGTCTCCAGGTCGGCGGGGGTGCGGACCAGCATGACCTCGGTGAAGGCGCCGGTCCTGCAGTCCTTGAAGCCCGCGACCTGCTCGCCGTTGCAGATGCTGCAGTGCAGGACCGGCTCCTGTGTCTTTGGGTCATAGTGGGCGGCGGACTGACCGGATGAGGCGTTTTTCTTTTTAAAGAAGAGCATCGGGAATTCCTTTCCGCCGGGGGTATCCCCGGTCTATGTGTCTATGGCATCTAATATGATTATACTATAACAGGCTCCCGCAGTGTGCTGATTGTAAGCATTCTGCAGGAGCCTGTTCTTATAAGCATGTTCGTATAGACTGTCATTGACAGCTGCTGTTTATATCCACCGTGGCATGAGCCTGATCATTTCAGGAAGCCGTTGATGATCTGCTCCTCGGCCTCGGCCTCGGTCAGACCCAGGGTCATGAGCTTGGTGATCTGCTCGCCGGCGATCTTGCCGATGGCGGCCTCGTGGACGAGGGCGGCCTCGGTGCTGTTGGCCTCGAGGGAGGGGACGGCGAGGATGCGGCCCTGGTCCATGATGATGGAATCGCACTCGGTGTGTCCGCTGCAGGCGGCGTTGCCGGTGACGCAGAGGTCGAGCTTCTGGAAGGACTGGTCGCGGGCGACGGAGCGGGAGACGACGTCGGCGCTGGAGCCGTCGCCGTTCAGGGAGACGTTGTAGATGCTGTAGGCATCCTGGGTGCCGTGGGTCATGAGGCGTTCATGGACGACCAGGCGCGCGCCCTCCTTGAGTTCGGCCTTGGTGTCGCGCTTGGTGGAGTCGACGCCCTTGATCTGCACCATTTCCATCTCCATGGTGCTGTTTTCCTCCATGTAGACTTCTGTGCCGGGATTGAGCAGGCGCTTGCCGGTGCCGTCGCCGGAGCCGTAGTGCTTCTCGACGTATTTGACCCTGGCGCCCTTGCCGACGTAGAAGCGGTGGATGCCGTCGTGCTCGGAGTCCTGGGTGCCGCAGTTGTCGATGCCGCAGCCCGCGACGATGATGACGTCGCTGTCCTCGCCGATGTAGAAGTCGTTGTAGACGACCTCCTTGAGGCCGCTCTGGCTCATGACGACGGGGATGTGGACGCTCTCGTTCTTTGTACCGGGCTTGATCTTAATATCGATGCCGGAGCCGTTCTCCTTGGAAACGATGTCAATGTTGGCGGTGGTGTTGCGCATGGCGGACTCGCCGTTGGCGCGGATGTTGAAGGCGCCCTCCGGCACCTTGTGGAGGTCGGCGACCTCCATCAGCAGTCTCTTCTGAATCTCATCAATTTCTTTGATCTGCAGCATATCTGATCTCCATTCTGTATTGCGCATAGAGGCAGGAGATATGGAAGCTTTCTCACTGTCCCTTGTTGTTCGATTATTTATCTGTCAGCACCTTGCAGGCCTCGACTGCCGAGGGGGTCCCGATCAGGGCGGGCAGGATCTCGTCCTTGGTGCCGTGGGCGGCGATACTGCCCTCGCGGATGACGACGATCTCGTCGGCGATCTCGAGGATGCGCTCCTGGTGGGAGATGATCATGATCGAGCTGTCATTGATCTTTGCGCGCATTTTCTCAAAGACCTGGATGAGGTTCTGGAAGCTCCAGAGGTCGATGCCGGCCTCGGGCTCGTCAAAGACGGTGAGCCTGGTGCTGCGGGCGAGGACTGTGGCGATCTCGATGCGCTTGAGCTCGCCGCCGGAGAGGCTGGCGTTGACTTCGCGGTTGATGTAGTCCTTGGCGCAGAGGCCGACTTCCGCCAGGTACTTGCAGGCGTCCGCGGCGGACATGCGCTTGTTGCCAGCCGCCAGACGGATCAGGTCGAGGACCTGGATGCCCTTGAATCGGACGGGCTGCTGGAAGGCGAAGCTGATGCCTGCCTTCGCGCGCTCGGTGACGTTCTTGTCCGTGATGTCCACGCCGTCGAGCAGGATCCGGCCGGAGGTCGGGGTCTCGATGCCCGCGATGATCTTGGCCAGTGTGGATTTGCCGCCGCCGTTGGGACCGGTGATGACGACAAACTGGTTGTCCCTGATGGTGAGGCTGATGTCATTGAGGATCTCTTTATTGACAGAGCCGGTGCCGTTTTCTTCGGTGACACCAAACGAAATGTTCTGAAGTTCCAGCATGATTGTTTCTCCTGTGATGGTGGTCTGTTGCCCTTGTCTTATGTGATCATTGTCCGCGGTCCGGGCCGCTGTCCCGGGGCTCTGTGCCGCCGCACTGTCCGGCCCGGGTGCAGGAGGACAGGAAGCAGTCCGCGCGGTTTCCGCCGCACAGCTCAAAGCTGCCGCCCTCGATGACGAGCTCGCGGCCGCCCACGAGGGCCTCCGCGACCTTGTGATGGGCGGATTCGCAGATCTCCGTCGCGGTCGTGCGGGAGATGTTCATCTGCTGCGCGCATTCGCTGTGGGTCAGTCCCTCGTGATCGACCAGGCGCAGGGCCTCGTATTCGTCGATCGTGAGGACGACCGGGGCCCGGTCAGGGCCGAGCGCGGCGCCTTCAGCGACGTGCTGCGGATCGGGTGCGAAGCGGTCTACTGCGGGTGCTTCGCAGACCCGCCGGTTTCTCCGGGGTCTTGCCAAGGCAGTCACCTCCTCCTGTGTCTTGCGTCAGTGTTTATTTCCGACATAAGTCGATTATAGAAGGCCGACGACGGGTTTGTCCACACTAATATAATCGTGCGATTGTATATGGGAGTATACAATTGCGACCGGCAGGTTCCGGACCGGGGCAGGTGTTTTTTCGTGGCCGCCGCGCGCGGTTCCCGAAGAAAAGCGGAGCCGGATGCCTCTGACACGGAAGGGCGGCGGGTCTGTTTCTGGCGGGACGGAAAACGGCTCTGCAGACAGAAAAAAGAAACTGCCGCGGGAAGCAGCAGTTTCTTTTTTCAGGACCAGTATGAAATCTGTATGAGCTCTGTCTATTACAGAACGTCGCTGTGTTTGATGTAGCCGGGCTGGCCGGGCTCCGCGAGGATCTTGTTCTCGTGGATGACCTTGGCGTATTTGTCGACGACCTGGTTCTGGAGGACGACGTTCTCGCCGATCTCCGCATAGGCCATGACGATGCAGCCCTTGACGATGGCGCCCTTGCCGACGGTGACACCGCGGCCGATGACGGAGTCCTCGATGGTGCCGTGGACTTCACAGCCGTTGGCGACGACGGAATTCTTGACCTCGGCCTCGTCGTAGAACTGGGTCGGGCAGGAGTCGGAGGTCCTGGTGTAGATGGGCCAGTCGGTGCTGAAGAGGGTGGAGGCCTCGTCGAAATCGATCAGGGCCTCATTGGCCTTGTAGAAGGTCTTGAGGCTGGTGATGGGCGCAAAGAACCCGTGGTGCTCCACTGCGCGGACATCGAGCTCGCCGCACTTGGCGTTGACGATGTTGGCCAGGGTATACATGGAGGAGGTCTCGCGCGCCGCATACATGAGGTCGATCAGGAGGTCCTTCTTCATGACGAAGGATTCCATGAACATGTCCTTGTTGTCCTCATCGCCCAGGTTGGGGGTGATCGCGGTGACCTTGTCGCCGTCGAGGGTCAGGGCATTGCAGGTGCTGTAGCCCTCCCTGGCGTCAAAGACCTTGTGGTAGAGCAGGGTGACATCCGCGCCGGAATTGACATGCTGCTGGAGCAGGTCGTCATAGTTCTGGGCGAAGACCATGCAGCTGGGGGCGATCACGACGTAGTCCTGGGACTGACGGCGGATATAGTCGATGTTCGAGAAGAACGCGTTGATGTTGGTGTTGTAGATTGGATTGACCAGCTCCTCGTCGGGAACGATAATCTGGATCCTGCCGCGCTTGGAGTTGATGTTGTAGTGGCGGCCGGTTCCGATGTGCGCCACCAGGGAGCGGGGCTTTTTGGTGATATACACCTGAATATTATTGATTCCGCTGTTGCTGAAGTTGGAGATCGGGAAATCGATCACGCGGAATCTGCCGAGGAAGGAGAAGGCGCCGATCGGACGATAGTCCTGCATGCCTTCCACCTTGTGCTCGGGTGAAGACGTTACGATACCAAATGCTTTAGCCATTGTTTCCTCCTTGTGAATAAAAAACATTGCAGCGGCAATATTTTTTTAATCCTGCTTCACTTTACATCCTCTGCCTGCAGCAGGATCTCCTTGCTGTCGGCGCTGCCGACGACGGCTCCTGCGGCGATATTGACGTCGTCCGCGACCAGTGCTCTGGTGACGACGGCGCCGTCGCCGACGGTGACGCCGGGCATCAGGACGGAATCAATGATCTGCGCGCCGCTTCCGACCGTCGCGCCGGTGAAGATCACGGAGTTCTTGATCTTGCCGTCCACACGGCAGCCCTGCGTGATGTAGGCGCGGTCGATATCGGCGTTGGGGCCGATGTAGGCGGGCAGACCCAGCAGGCCGGAGGAATCCTCGGTGTAGATCTTCCAGGTGGGGTCGTCCAGGTTCAGCTCGCAGTTCTCGTCGAGCAGGTCCATGTTGGCCTCCCAGAGGGAGTCGATCGTGCCGACATCCTTCCAGTAGCCCTCGAACTTGAAGGCGACCAGCTTGTCGCCGCTGCCCAGGAGGGCGGGGATGATGTTCTTGCCGAAATCGTGCTCGGAATCCGGGTCATCCATATCCTTGACCAGGAGCTCGCGGAGTCTGGGCCAGGAGAAAATGTAGATGCCCATGGAAGCCAGGGTGCTGCGGGGATGCGCGGGCTTCTCCTCGAAGTCGACGATGTTGTCGTCGTCATCGGTGATCATGATGCCGAAACGGCTCGCCTCCTCCATGGGGACGGGCATGACCGCGATGGTGGCCGCCGCGCCTTTTTCCTTGTGGCAGTCAAGCATCTTGTCGTAGTTCATCTTGTAAATATGGTCGCCGAAGAGGACAAGGAGGTATTCCGGATTGTAGCTGTCGATGAAGTCGATGTTCTGGGAGATCGCGTCCGCGGTTCCGCGGAACACTTCGAGGCCGGAGTCGGCCTTTTCACGGGGAGTGAGGACGAAGACGCCGCTGTCCTTGGTATCAAGGCCCCACAGGCCGCCCTTCGCGACATAGCTGTTCAGAAGTACGGATTCGTACTGGGTAAGGACGCCTACCACGTCCACGCCGCTGTTGGCACAGTTGCTCAGGGGGAAATCGACGATACGGTATTTGCCGCCGTATGCCACTGCCGGCTTCGCCACCTTGTTGGTGAGATCATGCAGACGACTTCCCCGGCCGCCGGCCAGGATCATTGCTAACATTTCAGTTTGTTTCATGATAAGTCCTCTCTTTCCTGATTAAAGAACTGCTGCACGGGTGTACATATATAACATTGTACAGTGCAGCAGATCCTGAGTTGCATTTGGAGCCCGGGATTTCTTAAAGATGATACCCGACCGGCTCCGGATGCGGCCTGTGACAGCCGCGGGTTCCGCGTCCTTCGCATGCGCCCGGACGTGGCCAGAAACTATTAACATATTGTACAGGATTTGGAGCACAAAGTAAATGATTCAGGGAAGTTTGCATAAAAAACATGCAGAATAATCTGCGGCCTCCTGCCGGGCTTGCAGACGGTTTACAAACAATTTACATGTTTTTTACAGCATGTGCACAAATGCGGCCGGAATGAATTTCGGGGTAAATTGTCAGCTGCCGGATCACCCTGCCGGAGCCGGGAGGCGGAAAACGGAGATGATCGCATTTTTGTGCCCGCAGACCCCGGAGAGGAGGCTGCGGCGCCTGCGCGGACCTTCGGAGTCCCCTCGGAAATCGGCATTTATATTGTAGGGATTCTATGATATGATGTACATGCTCAGGCCCGTCTGTGCAGAAGCGGAAAGCTGCCGGACGAGGGATCGCTGAGCATTTGATGATTGGAAAAGCGCAAGGAGGCTGAGCATGCGCCATTGTATCTATTGCGGAATGCCCATTGACGAGGATGACCGGTTCTGTGTCCGGTGCGGAAGGGAACAGCCGGCGGCAGCTGCCCGAGGCGCCGCGGCAGTTAAAACCGGCAGGCCGACCGGAAAAACAGAAGCGGCGGGGCGCACTGCGGCCGGAGCAGCTTCCGGAAGGACAGCGCCCGGAGGCGCCGCGGCAGCGGAAAGCCGTCATAGGTATGACCGGAGATCCGACGGAGAGAAAAAGATCGTCATCGCCCTGGCCCTGCTGTGCCTGGTCCTGGCCGGTGTTATGGGGGCCCTCCTGCTGGTCCCCCGCAAAAACGCGGACCGTGAAAATGCGGCAGACGCGGCGGCGCCGGCGCCTTCCGTGACAGAGGTCTCTGAGGCGGAGAAAGAAGCAGAGGCCGTTGCGGAAGAAGCCCGCAAGGCCGAGGAGGAAGCTGCCCGCAAGGCGGAAGAGGAAGAAGCCCGCAAGGCCGAGGAGGAAGCCGCCCGCAAGGCGGAAGAGGAAGCGGCCCGCAAGGCGGAGGAAGAGGCTGCCCGCAAAGCGGAAGAGGAAGCCGCCCGCAAGGCGGAGGAAGAGGCTGCCCGCAAGGCGGAAGAAGAAGCTGCCCGCAAGGCGGAAGAGGAAGCCGCCCGCAAGGCCCAGGAGGAAGCTGCCGCCGCAGCCGCGGCCCAGCGGCCGGCCCCGACAGACAGCTCCTACATCCTGCCGGAGAGCAGCAGCCGCAATTATTCCTACGAGGAGCTGAACCAGCTGGACGACAATACCCTGCAGATGGCCATCAATGAGATCTATGCCCGCCACGGGCGCAGGTTCTCCACACCTTCCCTGCAGGAATATTTTGACAACAAGACCTGGTACAACGGCACGATCGCGCCGGAGGCCTTCGACGGGAATGAGGGTGCTTATTTAAATGCTTATGAGAGTGCCAACCGGGAACTCATGGCCAAAATCCGCGACCAGCGGGCCGCGGCTGCAGCCGCGGCGGCTCAGCCCGCACCGGCCCAGCCAGCAGCACCCGCGCAATGACAGATAAGGAGAAGAATGGAAGACAGGAGCAGAGAAGCCCTGAAGAAAGGGCCGGACTCGACGACATCCGCCGACGGTGCGCTGCCGGAGCAGAAAAATGAAGGAAGCGGAGCGGAAGGGCAGAAGACCGGAAAACCGAAGGCCGGAACCGTCCGGATCCTGATCGCCGTCTGTGTGGTCTGCGCAGCCGGCTTCCTCTACTGGTGGAACCAGCCCGCCCAGCGCCTGGACCGCGCCCTGAAAAAGGCGGACAGCCTCATGCAGGAGGAGAGCTATGAAGCCGCAGCTGCCCGTTATACCGAGGCCGCGACGATCGAGCCGGAAAACACCCGCGCCCAGGAGGGCCTTCTGGAGGCCTGGACCGGACAGGCGGACGCACTGGCCCGGGAGACGGATATCCCGGCCCGCGCGCAGGCATGCGATCTCTACAGCCGGATCCTGCTGCAGTGCAGGTCCATGAAGGACGGCTCATATGAAGACCCGGACCATCTGGATCAGGTCCAGACACAGACCCGGGAAAAGCTGGATCAGCTTCGCGCACAGATAGCAGAGGAATATGACCGGGTGGAGACCGTCACCCAGACGGACGACCGGTCCGGGAAGGCGGTCCTGCCGGACGGGACAGAGAAGCCTTACACATGGCACTACGATCTGGTGCAGATCTCCGACGAATACTATCCTTACCGGGATGCGCTCAACGAGGTGCTCGCCAGGGAGCGTGACGCCTTTTTCGCGGACACAGAGGGGACCCTCGCGGGGGCTGCAGCCGGCGGGTCCGCGGAAGGGGACTACCGCGATTATGTCGGTGTCTCCGGCATCTACTCAGGACAGGGACTGCTGAACATCCGGATGGCGGAGGTCAGGGTCCTGGGCCGGACCCGGGTCAACATCTACCGCGGCCGGACCTACCGGCTCTCTGACGCTTCCCAGGTCACCCTGGCTGACCTGGTCGACAGGACGGACAGCGGCCTGCGGCGGCTGGTTAAACGCAGGGTGCGGGACTGGCTCTCGACGGAAGGCTACCGGGACATCTCCCGGTCCGCCATCGAAGAATACGCGGAGGAGACCGATCCCGGGGACTTCAAGTTCAGCCTGCGCGATGACGGTACCGTCTGTGTGGTGATCGACCAGGAGGTTCCTTTTTTCGCGACAGGGACCGAGATCCTGGAGATCCCTCTGGAGTAGGGAGCGGGGTTCACGAAAATTCCGCGAAAAACGCCCCGGATTTCGTGGCGGTCTGAACAGCAGCCGGCATTCGGAAAAACACCGTAAATTAGTGTAAAAAGATTTGCCAGCACAGGGCGAATCTGGTAACATGGGGTTTTCAAAGAGGCAGTACATTCATCTGCGGCAGGTCTTTCCTGCACGCAGCGCCAAGGGACCTGCAGGATAAAAGGACTGTAGGAACCTAAGAGAAAAGGAGATACAGCAATGGCAGATCTGGAAAAGATCCTCAGGGAAGTCAGCTACCCCGGCAGGGGCATCACGATCGGCAGGAGCGCGGACGGCCAAAAGGCCGTCATCGCCTACTTCATCATGGGCAGGAGCGCCAACAGCCGCAACAGAGTCTTCGTCGAGGACGGCGCGGGCATCCGCACGCAGGCCTTCGACCCCTCCAAAATGGAGGATCCCAGCCTCATCATCTACGCGCCGGTGCGCGTGCTGGGCAACAAGACCATCGTCACCAACGGTGACCAGACCGATACTATCTATGACGGACTGGATCGCCAGATGACCTTCGAGCAGTCTCTGCGCACACGTGAATTTGAGCCGGACGCTCCCAACTACACACCCAGGATCTCCGGTGTCCTCCATGTCGAGGGCGGCAACTACAATTTTGCCATGTCCATCCTCAAATCGGATGACGGCGATCCCGCATCCTGCCTGCGCCAGACCTTTGCCTATGAGAAACCCAGGGCGGGCCAGGGCCGGTTTATTTCCACCTACCAGGGCGACGGAAATCCCCTGCCTTCCTTTGCCGGTGAGCCCGTCAAACTCGATTTTGACGACGCCTTCACCGCGGACATCGACACCTTCGGAAGCCGGATCTGGGCAGCCCTCAACGAGGACAACAAGGTCTCCCTCTTTGTCCGCTTCATCGATATCGAGTCCGGCGAGACGCAGAGCCGCATCTTCAACAAGAACCAGTGAGAAAGCCGGACCGGCACCTGTCCGGACAGGCGCCGTAAGGTATTATCTGATATAGCGATGTGAACGGCCGAGAGCCAGTTTGCATGCCCTGCCGCAGATCAGGAGGGCCGGCAGCCTGTCCGCCTGCCCTGCCGCAGATCAGATGCGGCCGTCGCACAGAAGCTGAAAAGGAGAAACGAGAGAATTATGAAAGAACTGCAGCTGAAATACGGATGTAATCCCAACCAGAAGCCTTCCAGAGTCTATATGGAGGACGGCACCGAGCTTCCCATCACTGTCCTGAACGGAAAGCCCGGCTACATCAACCTGCTGGATGCCCTCAACGGCTATCAGCTTGTCAAAGAGCTCAAGGCGGCGACCGGCAAGCCCGCGGCGACCTCCTTCAAGCATGTCTCCCCCGCCGGCGCAGCGATCGGCCTGCCCCTCTCCGAGGTGGAGAGAAAGATCTACTGGGTCGAGGATGCGGGTGAGCTCACCCCCCTGGCCAGCGCCTATGCGCGCGCCCGCGGCGCGGACAGAATGTCCAGCTTCGGCGATTTTATCTCCCTGTCCGACAAGTGCGACGCCTGCACGGCCAGCCTGATCAAGCCCGAGGTCTCCGACGGCATCATCGCGCCCGCCTATGACGACGACGCGCTGGAGATCCTCAAGTCCAAGAAAAAGGGCAACTACTGCATCCTGCAGATGGATCCCGACTACAGGCCCGCACCCGTCGAGAAGAAGCAGGTCTACGGGATCACCTTTGAGCAGGGCCGCAACGAGCTCGTCGTGGACGATGCCCTGTTCGCCAATATCGTGACTAAGAACAAAGAACTTCCCGCTGCGGCCCGCGACGACATGGCCATCGCCATGATCACCCTCAAGTACACCCAGTCCAATTCGGTTTGCTTCGTCAAGGGCGGTCAGGCCATCGGCATCGGCGCCGGCCAGCAGTCCCGCATCCACTGCACGCGTCTGGCAGGCCAGAAGGCCGACAACTGGTATCTGCGCCAGTGCCCCAAGGTCCTCAACCTTCCCTTCAAGGATGGCGTCCGCCGCGCGGACCGCGACAATGCCATCGACCTCTACATCGGCGAGGAGTACATGGATGTCCTCGACGACGGCAAGTGGGAGGCCCTCTTCACCGAGAAGCCCGAGGTTTTCACCACAGAGGAAAAGAAGGCCTGGCTGGCGGGCAACACCGATGTGACCCTGGGCTCCGACGCCTTCTTCCCCTTCGGTGACAACATCGAGCGCGCCTACAGGAGCGGCGTCAAATATGTCGCCCAGCCCGGCGGCTCCATCCGCGACGACAACGTCATCGCAGCCTGTGATGCCCACGACATGGTCATGTGCTTCACCGGCATCCGCCTCTTCCATCATTAAAGCCATTAAAGCGGAACAGGGCAGTGCGCGCGGGAAGCGCGAAGCTGCCCGCAGTCTGGTTTATGCCGGAAGGGACCGGTTTTTTGACACAGGAGTAAAAATATGCGTATCGGAACCGGATATGATGTGCACAGGCTGGTCGAGGGCCGGAAGCTGATCCTGGGCGGCGTGGACATTCCATATGAGAAAGGCCTTCTGGGCCACTCGGACGCGGACGTCCTGGTCCATGCCGTCATGGACGCCCTCCTGGGCGCAGCGGCGCTCGGGGACATCGGCCTGCACTTCCCGGACAATGACCCCGCCTACAGCGGCGCGGACTCCCTGCAGCTGGCGGAGCGCGTCTCGGACCTTTTGGCGGAGAACGGATATCTCATTGAAAACGTCGACGCGACCGTCATCGCCCAGGCACCGAAACTCCGCCCTTATATTGACCGGATGCGTCAAAACATCGCGGACGCCCTGGATCTGGACGTCAGCCAGGTCAGCGTCAAGGCGACGACCGAGGAGCACCTGGGCTTTACCGGCCGGGGAGAGGGTATATCCGCCCAGGCGGCCGCCCTCATCTCATCGCCGCGCGACCTCATGTCCAGTGCGGCAGGCCTCGCGGGAGGTCCGGGAGGATCTGGCTGTGCCGGCTGCCCCGGCTGCCCCGCTTCAGCGCAGTGACAGCAGGCGGTTGACGATCACAGACGTTTTTTCAGGAAACTGTTTTCAGTGTGCAGCTGTTCGTGATCCGGACAGCTGCACCCTTGTACGTTATTTCAATTGTTGAAAGAGGGAATGTGAAAATGCCGCGGCCCCGCAGCCGGCGGCCTTGCACAGCACCCTTCTTTGTCGTTAAAGAGGGACTGTAAATGATCAGAATTTACAACACAATGTCGAAACGCAAGGAGGACTTCGAGCCGCTCCACGAGGGGAAGGTCGGGATGTATGTCTGCGGCCCCACCGTCTACAACCTGATCCACATCGGGAACGCGCGGCCCATGATCGTCTTTGACACCGTCCGCCGCTATTTTGAATACCGCGGCTACGAGGTGAACTTTGTCTCCAACTTCACGGATGTGGATGACAAGATCATCAACAAGGCCAACGAAGAGGGCGTGGACGCCTCCGTCATCTCCGAGCGCTACATCGAGGAATGCAAAAAAGACATGGCGGCCATGAACATCCGGCCCGCCACGACCCACCCCCAGGCGACCAAAGAGATCGGCGGCATGATCGCCATGATCCAGAAGCTCATTGACACAGGATTCGCCTATGTCGCCAAGGATGGCACCGTCTACTACCGCACACGCAGGTTCAAGGACTACGGCAAGCTGTCTCACAAGGACCTCGACAACATGCAGACCGGCCTGCGCATGCTGGCTGTCACCGGCGAGGACCAGAAGGAGGATCCGCTGGATTTCGTCCTCTGGAAGCCGAAAAAGGAAGGGGAGCCCTACTGGGAGTCCCCCTGGTGCCAGGGCCGTCCCGGCTGGCACATCGAGTGCTCCGTCATGAGCAAGGAATACATCGGCGATACGATCGACATCCACGCGGGCGGCGAGGACCTGGTCTTCCCCCACCACGAGAATGAGATCGCCCAGTCCGAGGCGGCAAACTGCTGCACTTTCGCGCGCTACTGGATGCACAACGCCTTCCTCAACATCGACAACCGCAAGATGTCCAAGTCCCTCGGCAACTTCTTTACCGTGCGCGACATCCTGGACCAGTACGACGGACAGGTTCTGCGCTACTTCATGCTCTCTGTCCACTACAGAAGCCCGCTCAACTTCAGCCGCGAGCTCATGGAGGCGGCGAAGACTTCCTACGAGCGCATCGTCAACTGCGCCGAGAACCTCCGCTTCCTTCTGGAGAAGGCGGACGGGGCCGCGGCCATGACAGAGGCGGAGACCGGCATGCTCCCGGAGGCGGATGCCTTCCGGACCCAGTTCGAGACCGCTATGGACGATGATTTCAACACGGCCGACGGCATTGCTGCCGTCTTTGAACTGGTCAAGTGGATCAACAGCCATGTGGATGAGAACTCCACGGGGGCCTTCCTTCAGAAGCTCTACGACGAACTGCAGAGCCTGGCGGATGTCTGCGGCCTGCTCCTGCAGCGCGACAAGGACCTCGATGAGGATCTGGCCGCTTATGTCGAGGCCCAGATCGCCGCGCGCCAGGCGGCCCGCAAGGCCCGCGATTTCGCGAAGGCCGACGCCATCCGCGACGAGCTCAAGGCCAGGGGCATCATCCTGGAGGACACCCGCGAGGGCGTCAAGTGGAAAAAGGCCTGATCTTCTGACAGCTGACAGGTCAGCGTAAACCGAAGGCCGGAGAACCGGGCTGAAAAATAAAAGGAGCTCCGCGCAGATTCTCAGCTGCGGGGCAGGAGGACAAGTATTTGTCGGATCATTTCAACAGAGAATCCGGAGAGGGCGTCGGCGACCGTGCGCCCTCTTTCGTGACTGAACAGATGCGGCAGGAGGACCTGCCGGAGACATGGCAGGAACCGGGGCCGGACCGGCTCGACGTAGATCCTGCGCTTTTTGCGCTGGAGGGCATCAAGGCTGATCTGCGGACCTTTTCCCCGTTGGCCCTGGCCTTTCTGGGGGATGCGGTCTACTCACTGATCATCCGGACCAGCGTCGTCTCACAGGGCAACCGGCAGGCGGAAAAGCTCCACAATGAGACGACCCGGCTCGTGCGGGCGCAGAAACAGGCGGCCATCGGCCGGGCGGTCTATGACCTGCTGACCCCGGAGGAGCAGAAGGTCTACAGGAGGGGAAGAAATTCCCGCCCCATGCACCACGCGAAGGGGGCCTCGCTGGAGGACTACCTGCAGGCGACGGCCCTGGAGGCCCTGTGCGGCTGGCTCTATCTGCAGGGCAGGACGGGCCGGCTGATGGAAATCCTGCGGACTGGGATGGAGCTCACCCGGCGGAGAAACGGCGAGCTCCTGCTGTAACGCTTTTGGCTATAAACATGAGTGATCCCGGGATGCCGGGGCGGATGACTGTCAGCAGGGCCCTCGGAGACCGCAGCGGACATTTTGCCCCCGGTATCATCCCATCCTATCTGACTGGAGGAAAATCAAGACGCATGGCAGACAGAAAACCATCGCATGAAAACAGAGGCAGGCGCGCCGGCGGCAGAGGACCCGCGGAGGATACATTCCGCCAGGCAGACGCAGAGCGGGGCTTTTCACGCCTGCAGGAGCCTGACGAGAACCGGATCGAAGGGCGCAATGCCGTGATCGAGGCATACCGGGCGGGCAGGACCATCGAGAAGCTCTTCCTGCTGGAGGGACCCGCGGAGGGCGCCATGCAGACGGTGCTGCGGCTGGCGAAGGACCAGCATACACCTGTCCGCTTCCTGTCCAGGCAGCGGCTGGACCAGCTCTCCCAGACAGGCAAGCACCAGGGCGTGATCGCCCAGGCGGCCGCCTTCCGCTACGCGGAGATCGACGACCTCTTCGCGAAGGCACAGGAGCGGGGCGAGGATCCCTTTTTCGTCCTGCTCGACCAGATCGAGGATCCGCACAATCTCGGCGCCATCATCCGGACGGCCAATCTGGCGGGCGCGCACGGGGTCATCATCCCGCGCGACCGGGCAGTGGGACTGACCGCGACGGCGGCCAAGGCGTCCGCGGGCGCCATCCACTACACGCCTGTGGTCAAGGTGACCAACCTGGGCCGCACCATGGAGGAGCTCAAAAAGCGCGGGCTCTGGTTCGTCTGCGCGGATATGGACGGGACGCCCATGACAAAGCTGTCCATGACAGGTCCCATCGGCCTGGTCATCGGGGCGGAGGGGAGCGGCGTGAGCCGCCTGATCCGGGAAAAATGTGACATGACCGCATCGATCCCCATGAAGGGGGAAATTGACTCCCTCAACGCCTCGGTCGCGGCTGGTGTCCTCATGTATGAGATCGTCCGCCAGCGCGGCTGAAACTTCAGTAAGCGGCGTGCGGGCGCAGGGGTGAGGATCCGGCAGCCTGCCGCGAAAAGGTCATGAAGCCGTCATGTTGTAAAAAAGGACCGGGGAGGAGCCATGCAGAAGGAATATTACGAATCACTGTCCGACAACGACCTGATCGCGCTCTCCCGTGAACAGGACGACCGGGCGACCGAGACCCTGATGAGCCGCTACAAGGGGATGGTGCGCAGCCGCGCCCGGTCCATGTTCATCCTGGGCGGCGATTCCGAGGACCTGATCCAGGAGGGCATGCTGGGCCTCTTCAAGGCTCTGCGGGACTACGACTGCGGCCGGGACGCGAGCTTTTCGACCTTCGCGGCGCTCTGTGTGTCGCGCCAGCTCTACACGGCGGTCCAGGCATCCGGGCGCAAAAAGCACATGCCCCTCAACACGGCGGTCTCCCTGAACGCGCCCGCCGCCTTTGCGGCGCATCCGGACAGGGAGGACCAGCCCGCCCTCGAGGACGCGGTCTCCGGGGAAAACGGGGCCATGATCGCCGGGACCTACGGGGAGAACCCGGAGAAGGTCCTGATCGACCGCGAGAATCTGGCCAGGCTCCAGGAGCGGATCGACACCGAGCTCAGCCCGCTGGAAAAGCAGGTGCTGGACCTGCACCTGACGGGCATGAATTATGTCGAGATCGCGCACATACTCAACCGAGACGAAAAATCCACCGACAACGCCCTGCAGCGCATCCGGACCAAGGTCCGCATGTGGAAAAACGAGGCTTGAAACACTTGTGATCGCATTGCGTTGCCGCTCTTTCGAGCGGCATGGTCGGAAAGAGTGAAAAATACTGTCGATACAGTATTTTTCACTCTCAGAGCTTTGTGCCGCGCGGCGGCCCAAAGCTCCGCTGATCCTTCACCGTTTTCGCCTCTGCGAAAACGCCTCAGGCTGCCGCTCTTTCGAGCGGCATGGTTGGAAAGAGTGGAAGAGGAAGATGTACAGTTTTTTTGCAACAATCTCCAGAATGAAATATATCGAGCGCTGGGCCCTGATGCGCAGCTCCCGGCCGGAAAACCTGTCGGAGCACGCGCTGGAGGTGGCGGCGATCGCGCATGTGCTGTGTACGATCGGAAATGTGCGCTACGGCCAGGAGCTCGATGCGGAGCGGGCGGCCCTTCTGGGCCTCTACCACGACGCGACGGAGATCCTGACCGGCGACATGCCGACCCCGGTCAAGTACCACAGCGGGGAGCTGCGTGAGGCCTACCGCCAGGTCGAGGAGGCGGCGGCGCGCAGGCTGCTGGACCTGCTGCCGGTGGACTTGCGGGACAGCTACAGGGAGATCCTGCTCCCGGAGACCGCGGGGGACGATGACAGGGAAATCCGCCTGCGCCGCCTGGTCAAGGCCGCCGACAAGCTGTCCGCCCTCATCAAATGCATCGAGGAGGCAAATGCGGGCAACGGGGAGTTCCGCACCGCCATGGAGAGCACGCGCAGGGCCGTCGATGAGATGGCGGAGGACCTGCCGGAGGTGCGGGACTTCTGTGACGACTTTCTCCCGGCCTACGGCAGTACCCTCGACGAGCTGCTGTGATACTGCTGCAAAACTGCCGTACAACTGCTGCAGAGCTGCTGTGAACCAAAAGACCAATAACAGACGATAAACATCGAATACAATCACAGGACGATTATGGGCCGGCAGTGCTGTGCGCTGCCGGCCCCTTGATTTCCGGAAACAGGGAGGAAGGCTTGAAAGTATCAATCCTGACCATGATGCCCGATCTCTTCGGAAGTTTCCTGAACGGACCGGTCCTGCAGCGGGCGGTCCGCAAGGGTGCTCTCTCGGTGGAGATCATTGATATCCGGGAGTATGCCCCGGGGAGCTTCCGCCATATCGACGACTCGCCCTTCGGCGGCGGCGCCGGCATGGTGATGCGCTGTCAGCCCGTGCTGGACGCCCTGCGGGCCTGCAGGAAGCTGAACGGGTCGGCAGGCCCCGGTGATCCCGGCTCCCGCACGGTGATCCTCAGCCCGGCCGGGACCCCATACACCCAGCAGAAGGCCCGTTCCTATGCAAAGCTGGACCATCTGATCCTGATCTGCGGCCACTATGAGGGAATGGACGCCCGCATCTATCCGCACGCGGATGAGCAGGTCTCCATCGGGGACTATGTCCTTACTGGCGGAGAGCTGGCCGCCCAGGTCATCACGGACTCTGTCGCCCGGCTGCTGCCGGGGAGCCTGCGGGACGCGAGCACGGAGGAGGAATCCTTTGAAAACGGGCTTCTGGAGTATCCCCAGTACACCCAGCCCGCCGTCTACGAGGGCGCGGCGGTCCCGGAGGTCCTCAGGTCCGGAGACCATGAGAAGATCCGCCGCTGGCGCCTGCAGCAGTCGCTCCTGCTGACCAGAAGGGTGAGGCCCGACCTGTTTGCCCGGCATGTCCTGACAGACGAGGAGCGGCGCCTTCTGGAGGAGGCGGACGCCGGCGGGGACGGGACAGGTCCGTGACCATAGAAAAAAGACATGAATAAGGGAAGATGTAACAAGGAAAGATATAAAAAAGGGAAGATATATATCAAAAAACGGCGCGGAAGGCGCCGTTTTTTGTATGTTTGCAGTTTGACAGGCTGTATACATGTCATACATGTGCAGTCCTGGGGGATTAAGCTCTGTGGATCGGGATCAGTCGAGCTTGAGGTCGCCGTCCTTGATCAGGCCCGCCCTGCGCATGGGAATCGCGATCAGGGGCGTGATGACGGCGGGCAGGATGAAGCAGATCAGGAGCATGCCGATCCAGTCCATACCTGTGATGCCGGCCTTGGTGCCCGCGGCGATGTCATTGATCCATCCGGTGTAGACACCGATCTGGCCGACCAGACCGCAGGTGCCCATGCCGGAGGCGACGGGACTGCCGTTCATCTGCAGCTTGAAGAGGCAGGTGGCGATGGGGCCGGTGATGGCGCTGGTGACGATCGGGGGGATCCAGATCATGGGATTGCGGACGATGTTGCCCATCTGGAGCATGGAGGTACCGATGCCCTGGGAGACGAGGCCGCCCCACTTGTTTTCCTTAAAGGACATGAAGGCGAAGCCGATCATCTGCGCGCAGCAGCCTGCGACCGCCGCACCGCCGGCAAGTCCGGTGAGCCCGAGGGCCGCGCAGATCGCGGCAGAGGAGATCGGGAGCGTGAGGGCGATGCCGACGACCACCGAGACGATGATGCCCATCAGGAAGGGCTGCTGGTTGGTCGCCCACATGATGATGGCGCCGACACTGGAGGCCGCCTGCCCGATGGCGGGGGCGATGAGGGCCGAGAGGCCGACACCGGCCAGGATCGTTACCAGAGGGGTCACGAGGATGTCGACCCTGGTCTCCTTGGAGACAGCTTTGCCCAGCTCGGATGCGATGATCGCGATGAAGAGGACCGAGAGGGGGCCGCCCGCGCCGCCCAGCTGGTTGGCGGCTGTGCCGACCGTGACCAGGGAGAAGAGGACCAGGGGAGGTGCCTGCAGGGCATAGCCGATGGCGACCGCCATGGCGGCGCCGCTCATGGACGATGCATAGGCGCCGACGTCAACGAGCCCCTGAATGCCCAACTGTGTGCCCAGGGTATTGAGGATCGTGCCGATGAGGAGGGACGCGAACAGACCCTGCGCCATGGCGCCGAGCGCGTCGATCCCGTAGCGTTTCGCCGAGATCACAATGTTCTTGCGGGCGAGGAAGCTCTGCTTGTTCTTTTCCATTTTGTTTCTTTTCCTTTTCCTTTCTGATGCCGGTCCGGTCGGGGCCGGTGAAGAGGTTGTCCGGTGCCGCCGGCAGCCTTCCCTGGCTGCGCGGCCGGCAGCTGTCTGACAGCTCACCGGGCAGGTGTCTTGTCACCTGTCGTGACGACATCATTATTGATGGAAAGGGTCTTTTTTGTCAAGCAGGGCCCGGGATCCCGCTGTGTCCTTTTTTCCATACAGTGAAAGCGGTCCCCGCCTGATCATGAAGCCACAATTCTCCATATTCGCGATACTTTTGTTTATTGAGTTTCAGGGCCTGATTTCGCAAAATATAGTCAGATAATGACAGTGAGGACTGACAGGCGGGAAACAGGAAAGAAAAAAGAGATTCAGACAGACGCGCACGGCGCGGACGGGGAGGTACGAATGGGAACGAATGAGAATGCCGCAATGGGACAGGAGACCGGGGCGCGCAGCGTGACGGCTGCAGTGACGGCGCTGGTCCGCTATGGAATGGAGCGGGGACTGATCGGGGCGGAGGACGCGGTCTACACGGCCAACAGTGTCTTTGACCTGCTGCAGATGGACCCGGACGGGGACTACGCGCCCCTGGAGGCAGGAGCCCCGGAGGATTTCACCCTGTATGAGGCCGCCAAAGGGGCCAGCGGACAGACACAGACCGGCACCGCGTCTGCGGATGACGACGGCGCGGAGCTGGAGGGGATCCTGAAGGTCCTGCTGGACGACGCGGCAGCCCGCGGCATCATCGACAGCGGCATCACCAGCCGCGACCTCTTTGACACGAAGATCATGGGCTGCCTGACGCCCCGGCCCTCCGAGGTCGTCCGCCGCTTTGTCGAAGCCTACCGCAGATCGCCCCGGGAGGCGACCGACTTCTTTTACAAACTCAGCCGGGACAGCGATTATATCCGCCGCTACCGGATCGTCCGGGACAGAAAGTGGATCGCCCCGACCCGCTACGGCGACCTGGATATCACCATCAACCTGTCCAAACCGGAAAAGGACCCCAAGGCCATTGCCGCCGCGCTGACCAAAAAGCAGGGGGACACCTATCCCAAATGCCTGCTGTGCAGCCAGAACGTGGGCTACGCCGGACGGCTGGACCACCCGGCCCGTCAGAATATCCGCCTGATCCCGCTGACCCTGGAGGGGGAGCAGTGGTACATGCAGTACTCTCCTTATGTCTACTACAATGAGCACTGCATCGTGCTCTCCGGTGAGCACCGCCCCATGAAGATCGAGCGCGCCACCTTCGCGCGGCTCTTCCAGTTCCTGCAGAAGTTCCCCCACTACACCATCGGCTCCAACGCGGACCTGCCGATCGTGGGCGGCTCCATCCTGACCCATGAGCATTATCAGGGAGGCAATTATACCTTTGCCATGGCCAAGGCCCCCTGCCGGCGGACCGTCACATTTGCGGATTATCCGGATGTGCGCGCGGGCATCGTGGACTGGCCCATGTCGGTCATCCGCCTCGACGGCAAAGACCCCGCCCGCCTGGTCGACCTGGCGGACCGGATCCTGACGGCCTGGCGCGGCTATTCGGATCCCGAAGCCGGGGTCCTGGCCTTTACCGACGGGACGCCCCATAACACGATCACACCCATCGCCCGCATGCGGGGTGAGGAATTCGAGCTCGACCTGGTCCTGCGCAACAACAGGACCACGGAGGAGTATCCGCTCGGGATCTTCCATCCCCACCAGGAGCTCCACCATATTAAAAAGGAGAATATCGGCCTGATCGAGGTCATGGGTCTGGCTGTCCTGCCGGCCCGCCTGCTGGGCGAGATGGATGTCCTGGCGCAGCGCATCATGGGCGGCATGGACCTGCGCGGTGACGAGCAGACCGCGGCCCACGCCGACTGGGCCGAAGACTTCCTGAAACAGTACCCCGAATATGCGCCCGAACACCTGGCCTTTGTGACCAGCGGGGAGGAGCGCGCGCAGCTGCGGGCGGACCTGGACCGGATCATTGAAAAAGAGATCGGACTCGTCTTTTCCAGGGTCCTCGAGCACTGTGCCGTCTTTGCCGACAACGAACAGGGAGCGGTGCAGTTTGAACAATTCGTCCGCGTGGTGTAAACTGTACATGGCGCCGGCATGAAGGACTGCCGGCGGTGAAAAGCACAGACAGGAAAGGAGAGGCGCACAGCGCCGGGAAATCAATATGACAATTCTGGTGACAGGCGGAGCTGGATTCATCGGGAGCCACACGGTGGTGGAACTTCTGAACGCGGGTTACGATGTCGTGATCGCGGACAACCTCTACAACGCCAAGGCCATGGTGGTGGACCGCATCGAGAAGATCGCGGGGAAGCGGCCGAAATTTTATCAGCAGGACATCTGCGACCGGGAGGGCCTGACGGCCATCTTTGAACAGGAGAAGATCGACGCAGTCATCCATTTTGCCGGCTACAAGGCTGTGGGCGAGTCCACCAGGATGCCCATCGAGTACTATCGCAACAACCTCGATTCGACTCTGACCCTGTGCGATGTCATGCGGGCCCACGGCTGCAAAAAGATCGTCTTTTCCTCCTCCGCGACCGTCTACGGCGACCCCGCCTTTGTCCCGATCACCGAGGAGTGCCCCAAGGGCATCACGACCAACCCCTACGGCGAGACCAAATCCATGCAGGAGCGCATCCTGACCGACATCTGGCGCGCGGACAGCGAGTGGCGCGTCATGCTGCTGCGCTATTTCAATCCCATCGGCGCCCATGAGAGCGGCCTGATCGGTGAGGACCCCAAGGGGATCCCCAACAACCTCCTGCCCTATGTCGCCCAGGTGGCGTCCGGCAAGCTGGAGAAGGTCCACGTCTTTGGCAACGACTATGACACGCCCGACGGCACCGGCGTGCGCGACTACATCCACGTGGTCGACCTGGCGAAGGGCCATGTGAAGGCCATCGAGGGCATGGAGAAGCTGGAGGGCGTCAATGTCTTCAACCTGGGCACTGGCATCGGCTACAGCGTGCTCGACATCGTCCGCGCCTTCTCCGCCGCCTGCGGCAAGGACCTCCCCTATGTCATCGATCCCCGCCGCCCCGGCGACATTGCAACCTGCTACTCCGACCCCTCCAAGGCCAGGGATGTCCTGGGCTGGGTCGCGGAGAAGAACCTGGAGGACATGTGCAGGGATGCCTGGCGCTGGCAGTCTCAGAACCCTGACGGATATGTAGAAGGATGATCGCTTTTGAGATAAAACAAGAAATGCTTACATGAAATGCGCGTGAACCTGCCGCAGGACTGAACAGACGGTCCTG
This sequence comes from uncultured Lachnospiraceae bacterium, assembly GCA_902781215.1. Lineage (GTDB taxonomy): Bacteria > Bacillota > Clostridia > Lachnospirales > Lachnospiraceae > CAG-791. The sequence continues at coordinate 12,054 of CACZIO010000019.1, read as the reverse complement.
CGGCAGCTTTTTTGCAGGCGTCAACATGCCTCCGGGTCATGTGCGGGACTCGTAAGCGCCCCCTGCATGGATGAATGCCGCTTTCCCTCGAAAAAAACATTGAAAAGGGACGGGTAAAACTGTAAACTCTATTTTGTATGTCAAAGAGCGAAAAAACTTGTCGATACAAGTTTTTTCACTCTAGGAGTTTTGTGCCGCGAGACGGCCCAAAGCTCCGCTGATCCTTCACCGTTTTCGCCTCTGCGAAAACGCCTCAGGCTGCCGCTCTTGCGAGCGGCATGGTCGGAAAGAGTGAAAAATACTGTCGATACAGTATTTTTCGCTCTCAGAGCTTTGTGCCGCGAGACGGCCCAAAGCTCCGCTGATCCTTCACCGTTTTCGCCTCCGCGAAAACGCTTCAGGCTGCCGCTCTTGCGAGCGGCATGGTTGGAAACTGTGAAAGTTTTACGCAGGAGTTTTGAATGAGTTTTCTGAATAAAAGGCTGTGGCCGGCAGTGCGGTGTCTGCTCTTTCTGCTGGTCCTGGCGGCGGTCGTCCTGCGGCTGGACAGCTTTTTCATGCTGATCCAGGAGGATAATCTGTGCCCGCGCTATTACCGCTATCCGAAGAATACCTTTGATGTGACTTTTCTGGGGGCTTCGCTCGTCCTGTACGGCATTTATCCTATGGAGCTGTACAGGGATTACGGCATAGGCGCCTATAATCTGAGCACCGGCAACCAGTCGCTCGAGGCCTCCTATTACCTGGCGAAGGAATCGATCGAAAAAGATCATCCCTCCCTGATCGTGCTGGACTGCAGCCGGGCCTGGGACGACGAAGAATCCATGGAGCCCCAGTACATCCATTACATCACCGACACCATGCCCTACCTGTCCCGGAACAGGATCACCATGATCCGTGAGCTGGCAAAGGAGGGGGAGAACCGCAAGGCCCTGCTGCTCCCGCTCATGGCCTACCATTCCCGCTGGGAGGAGCTGACCTATGAGGACGCGCTCCCCCAGGCCAAGGAGATGGTGTACGGAGCCAAGGTGACCTCGCGCCTGGAGCCGGCTGTGCCCTTTGAGGAGGCACAGATCACAGAGCATGTGGTGTCCGAGACCTCCCGGAAATATATTGAAAAGACCATCGGACTCTGCCGTGAGACCGGTACGGAGCTTTTGCTGTTCACCATGCCGGTCCCCGGCAAAAACAAGTTTTTTGACCAGCACGGCTACGACCTGCGCGCCAGTGCCGCCAGAGAGGTGGAGCAGATCGCCCGGGAGAACGGCGTCGGCTTTGTCAATTACCTGGAACAGTCGCAGGACCTGGGCCTTGACCTGGAACACGATGCGATGGACGGAGAGCATCTGAACCGGTGGGGCGCGGAAAAGTTCACAAAGATCCTCGGCCGCTATATCAAGGACAACTATGAGGTCCCGGACCGGCGGGGCAGCGGCGGAGCCTATAAGACCCTGGACGCCGACCTGGAGGACTACCCGGTCAGCCGGATGAGGGACTCCCTGCGGCGGTCCCTCTTCCTGAGGGACTACGCGGCGACATTCGTCAGTGACGCCGGCGGCGCGGACGGGCAGGCCGTGGAGGACGCAGTCGTCCTGATCACCCTGAACGGTACCGTGGATCCCGAGATCCTGACAGAGGAGGATGCACAGAAGCTCCGGTCCTTCGGCCTGACGCAGGACCTGCACAGCTGGACCGGACACGGCTGGCTGGCGGTCATCGACGGGGGAAAGGTCGTCTACGAATCCTCCCCGGAAGAACACACGGCTGCGGACAGCGGCACGGATGGCGGCCCGGCAGACAGCGGATCCGCGCAGACCGGTTCCGCGGAAGACGGTTCGGCTGAGACCGGCGCTGCAGGCACTGAGGCGGGGGACTTCGCTGATTCCTTTGAAGGAACAGCCGGCAGGGTTCGCTATCAGCTGTCAAGCGGAACCGTGGATGAAGAAAGCGGGGAGATCCGGAGCGGCGACTCCATCTTCGTCAACGGCATGGAGTACAGCACGGAGGACCGCGGTCTGCATTTTGCCGTGTTCCGCAAATCCACGGGAGAGCTCATGGATGCCTGCCGGCTCAATATCCACAGCCGTGCACTGAGCTGTGAACATGATAATCATTGATCCTTTCCATTGACACCCCGCCGGACGGCGGGCCTGAAGCTGCCCAGCTCCGCCTTTTCCCGCCGCCGTCTTTCACCGGCCGGGGATCATGGGGAGATGGCTTTCATTCATACGGAGTATACAAAATGGCTTTTTTTTCCTGGCAGTTTATTGTTTTTCTGATCGTCTCTGTCACTGTCTACTATATCATCCCCGGCAGGTTCCAGTGGCTGGTGCTGCTGGCATCCAGCGCCTGGTACTATCTGGTCGGCGGCGGGCCGCGGGCGGCTGTTTTTGTGGCGGCAACGGTGTTGACGACCTGGGGCGGCGCATACCTGATGGACCTGATCGCGCAGCGCGAGGAGGACAAGGCGATGCGGAAGGCACGCAGGGCAGCAGCGCCGGATGATGCCGGGCGCACAGGCAGGTCTGCGCGATCCGCAAAACTCTCGCGCGAGGAAAAAAAGGCCCTCAAGTCGCTGGTGCAGAAGAAAAAACGCCGCGTCATGACGGCGGTCCTGCTGCTGAACTTCGGCATCCTGGGCGTTGTCAAATACGGTAACTTCGTCACGACCAATGTGAACGACCTCTTTGGCCATTTCCACCTGGGTGCCAGGGTCCCCGTGGCGGATTTTCTCCTGCCGCTGGGCATTTCCTTCTACACCTTTCAGTCGATGGGCTATCTCATTGATGTCTACCGGGGCAAGTATGCCGCGGAGCGCAATGTCCTGAAGCTGGCCCTGTTCACATCCTATTTCCCCTCGATCCTGCAGGGACCCATCAACAGGTACGACGACCTGGTCACGCAGCTCTATGTGCCGCACAAATTCGATGACCGGAGATTCCGCGAGGGCCTGCTTCGCATGCTGTGGGGCTTCTTTAAGAAAATGATCATCGCGGAACGGGCCGCCATCATCGTCAACGAGGTCTTCGGCGGTTTCGAGCAGCACCGCTACATGGGCTTTACGATCTTCGTCGCCGCCCTGATGTACGGTGTGCAGCTGTACGCCGACTTCGCCGGCGGCATGGACATCGTCTTCGGCGCCTCCGAGCTGTTCGGCGTTTCACTCCGCGAAAACTTCCGCCAGCCCTACATGGCGCGGAGTATCTCTGAGTTCTGGCAGCGCTGGCATATGTCCCTGGGCAACTGGATGCGCGACTATGTCTTCTATCCCATCGCTCTCTCCAAACCCTTCGCGAAGATGCAGAAGAGCCTGAAGAAGAAGGTCAGTCCCTACTTCGGCAAGGTCTTTCCCTCCTTCCTGGCCTCCTTCCTGGTCTTTGTCCTGGTCGGTATCTGGCACGGCGCCAACTGGAAATACGTGATCTACGGTATCTATCACGCGACCTTTGTCTCGACCGAGACCCTGTTCGAGCAGCCCTACGCCCAGATGCGGAAATTCTGCCGGATCCGGGAGGATGCCGCCGGCTGGAAGCTCTTTCAGATGGTGCGGACGCTCTTCATCGTCTCCATCGGCCGCTATTGTGATGTCGCGCCGGATGCGGGCACGGTCTTCCGCCTGCTGCGCGCCACGTTTTCAAAATTCAATCCCTGGATCTTTTTTGACGGTTCCCTGTATACGCTGGGGGTCGATGAGCGCAATTTCGGGCTCCTGATCCTGATGATCCTGCTGCTGGCAGCGGTGGACATCGTCAATGAGCGCGGGCAGACCATCCGGGGGATCGTTGCCTCCCAGCAGCTTCCCTTCCGCTGGGCGGTCTACCTGACGGCCATTGCCGCCATCCTTGTCTTCGGCATGTACGGCCCCGGCTTTGATATGTCGTCCTTTATCTACGCCCAGTTCTGACGAAAGGAATGGTTTTTATGAAGAATACGATTTTAGCTTTTCTGGAAGAAAATGTAAGCCGGACTCCGGACAAAACGGCCGTGGCGGATGAATTCAGGAGCCTGACCTGGCGCGCTTACCTGACCGCCGCGCTCCGCGCTGCCGGCAGGATCCGTGAAATGACCGGCGCGGACGCCGCGCCGGTGGGGAGCCGGCCTGTCGGTGTCCTGATCGACAGGAACATCATTTCCATCGCCGCCTTTATCGGGATCGCCTACAGCGGGAATTTCTACGTGCCGCTGGATCCCGCTCTGCCGGCGGGCAGGCTGGAGATGATCCTGGGCGAGCTGTCCCCGGTCATGCTGGTGGATGCCCGGGAGCCCGCGGAGGCTTCCGGACAGACGGCTGACAGCATGAAAGCATCTGCGCCGGCAGGGAATGCTGTCCTGGCAGCGGATGCGAGGCCGCAGGCGCCCGCCCGTCCGCTGCCGGTGGCCTGTAATGTGCCGGTCCTGGACATGTATGCCCTCTGCGCAGACCTTTTTACAGAGAGGACAGGAGACACTGAAAACCCGGCGGCAGGTGCCTTAAATGCCAGCGGCGATGCCGGAAATGCCGCGGGTGCCGATGTGAACAGCGCCGCGGACCAGGCTGTGCAGGCCCTGATCCGGGATGCGCAGGCCATGCGGAGCGGCCTGATCGACACGGATCCCCTCTACGCGATCTTCACCTCGGGCTCGACGGGCGTCCCCAAGGGCGTCCTGGTCTCGCACCGGTCCGTGCTCGACCTGACGGAGGCATTCGGGGAGACCTTCGGCTTTGCGGAGGATGCCGTGTTCGGCAACCAGGCGCCGTTTGACTTTGACGTCTCGGTCAAGGATATCTACAATGCCATGCACTGCGGAGGCCGCGTCGAGGTCGTCCCGCACAGAATGTTCGTCATGCCCGCCATGCTGATGGAGTATCTGGCATCCCACGGGATCAACACCATCATCTGGGCGGTCTCCGCCCTGCGGATCGTCTCGGATCTGAAGGCGCTCGACCAGATGCAGACCAGTGTGCCGGTCGACCTTCGGCACATCATGTTCTCCGGCGAGGTCATGCCCGTCAAGTCGATCAATTACTGGATCCGCTTTTTCCCGGATGCCGTGTATGTCAACCTCTACGGGCCCACCGAGATCACCTGCAACTGCACCTACCACATCCTGGACAGGCACTATGAAAATGACGAGCTGATCCCGATCGGGAAATCCTTCCCCAACAAGCGCGTCTTTCTGCTGGAGCGCCCGGAGGAGGACGGTGACAGTGAGGCAGAGGCGCCGGCTGTTCCCCGGATCATCCCGGTCACCGAGCCGGACTGCCGCGGCGAGATCTGCGTCGAGGGCACAGGTGTCGCGCTCGGCTACTGGAACAATCCGGCCCGCACGGCTGAGAGCTTTACGGCCAGACCCGGCGCGCCCGCCACACTGAACAGAATTTACAGAACCGGTGATCTGGGCTATTATAATAAAGACGGAGACCTGATGTTTGCTGCGCGCGCGGACAACCAGATCAAACACATGGGACACAGGATCGAACTGGGGGAGATCGAGGCGGCACTCAACGCGATCGATTTCATCGATGTCGCCTGCTGCTTCTATGACCAGAAGAAGGAAAAGATCATCTGTGTCTATCAGGCGGAGGAAGAACGCCGGAAACAGATCATCCAGGCCCTGTCGGACCGCCTGCCCAAATATATGCGGCCAAACCGCTATCTGCGCATGGAACAGATGCCGCTGAACGCGCATGCCAAGATCGACCGCAGACTCCTGCGGACCATGTACGAGGAGGGCAGGATCTGACTAAAGCCTGACCCGGACCGGCCCGGCATCCGGGCCGGCGCACACGGAACCGCAGGCTGTTTCTGTGCCTTCCCGTGACACGACAGTTTTGCCCGGTCCATCGTGGACCGGGCACCATGTACAATAATCGTTATCTGATCAGCCGTATCACTCCGGCATGCTGCAGAAAAGTGAATGAACATAAGGAGAAAAAAGATGGAAGAGAACAGACAGGAACTGATGGACATCCTGGAAGAGACCAGACCTGACATTGATTTTGAGAAGGAAAAAGCCCTCATCGATGATGAGCTTCTGGACTCCTTTGATATCATCTCGATCGTCAGTGAGATCAATGATGCCTTTGACATCAGCATCAACGTCAATGACCTGCTGCCGGAGAATTTCAACTCCGTCGAGGCTATTCTGACCCTGATCACGAGACTTCAGGAAGAATAAAAACAGGCGTGACCGGATCCCGGATCTGAAATACGAAATGCGGGATCTCAGTCGGGGCGGCCGCCTGACGCATCTTCAATGATGCGGCGCTTCAGGAGCGTGAATTCCTCATCGGTGAGGCTGCCGCTGTCGTGCAGGCGCGAGAGCCGGGTCAGTTCATCGACGACGCTGACGGCTCCTTCTTTACCTGAGCGGTCCGCACCGCGGTCAAACAGATCGCTTTCCAGAAAAGCGGAGGAGGCGTGCTCCGCTTTGTTTTTGCGCACGTAGGGCATGACTGCCTGCAGGGCCTTCCGCATTTTTTCTGTGTCCTTCAGAAAATAGGTCACGTGGAGGACCTCTCCGCTGCGGAGGGAGAACTGGACCAGGCCGTTGACCAGGCGCGCGGGCGCAGAGACGGACCGGACGTCCGTGATTTCCGAGTAGGGATAAGAGTTCCGGCCGATCCGGACACGATCATCCAGAAAGATTGCATTGGGACTTGTGTAGTTGCCTTCTATGACGAGCTTCATCGGAGAACCTTTCGTTTTTTGGCTGCGACAGGGACTGCCATCTATCCGGAGTGTGGTCTCCCGCATCATCTGAGGCGGGAGAGGCGGATGGATGGACACTCTGTCAGCATAGCCCCGTATCTGCCGCTATGTCAAGCCTGATGAAAGCAGCGGGCCGGGTACGCGCTTCGGAACGGATGGATAAGGAGAGAGCACCATGAAACATCTCAGAACGTGGAGACCCTGCAGGAGGATCCTGATCCCCCTGCTTGTCCTGGTCCTGACTGTCCTCCTCGCGGCAGGGTGCGGAGGAAGGAAAGGCGCATCCGGCGGAGAAGCCGGAAACACACCGCAGGAGACGGTGTCTGCAAACACGTCTGCCGACCGTGGATCCGGGGGAGCCGGAGAAGGGGCAGAGTCCGGCGGGCAGGATGCTGAAGAGGAGTATACCGAAGAGACGGATGATGCAGAGGAGGATGAACCGGACGCCGCGGATGCGGACCGGGATCCGGACAAGGACGGGACAGCCGCGGATGAAGAAGCGGATCTTCCCGACCCGGACGGCACCTACACCGGCGCGGAGGAGGTCGCCCTTTACCTGCATACCTACGGAACGCTGCCGCCCAATTTCATGACCAAGAAAGAGGCCAGGAAGCTCGGCTGGGAGGGCGGTTCCCTCGAGAGGTTCGCCCCGGGCATGTGCATCGGCGGCGACCGCTTCGGCAATTACGAGGGCGTTCTGCCGGAAGGAAACTACCACGAATGTGATATCAATACGCTTGGAAAATCGAAGCGGGGTGCCGAGCGCCTTGTGTTTGATGACCGGGGAAATATCTATTACACCGACGATCACTATGAGACGTTCACGCTCCTGTACGGCGGCGAGTAGCTGTCATACGCTGCGCCCGGGTAGATTCGGAAAGGGAAAATCATGGCAGAATACAAGATCGATCTGTCCCGTGTGACAGATGTCACCTCCCTGCATGAACAATTGATGGAGAGCCTGCCCCTGCCCGCCTGGTACGGCAGGAATCTGGATGCGCTCTACGATGCGCTGACGGACCTGTCCGGAGAGGTGCTCATCCGTGTGACGGGCCAGGACCTGGCGCCCGCGCAGATGCGGGATTACCTCGACAGGCTGGGCCGGGTCCTGCGCGACGCGCAGGAGGAGCTTCCGGGCCTGACCGTTTTTTTCTCGGAAGATCATGCAGAAGACAATTATGAGGATCCCGGTCTGCCGGAAGAGGCCCGGGACGGGGAGGATCAGGAACAGGCGACAATGCAGGCGGATGATCCGGAGGCTCCGGATCTTGCATTTCCTTTGCAGGAGGATGACCCGTGGGAGACAACAGAACACTGATCATAACCGATCTGCATGGCTGCTGCGATGAATGCCGGCAGCTGCTGGACAAAATGGGCTTCCGGGAGGAGGAAGACCTGCTCATCAATCTGGGTGATACGATCGACAGAGGCCCCGCCATCTATGAGACCTTTGAATATCTGCACGGATTGAAGGAGCGCATGGGGGACCGGTGCGTCCTCATCCGCGGCAACCACGAGCAGATGATGCTGGATGCGGCCGCCTACGGCGGGCGGGACCGCGACCTGTGGTACTACAACAGCGGGGAGAAGACTGTTTTTTCTTTTATCCACAATAAACATAAATATCAGGAATACCTTGCCTGGTACGAGGAAATGCCCTATTATTACGTGACAGACAGGTTCAGCTGCGTGCATGCTTCCCTGTCTGACCCGGACCCGGCGCGCAATGAGATCGAGACGCTGATCTGGGGGCGCGACACGCACTACGAAGGGAAGCTGGTCATGACGGGGCACACCCCCTACCGCGTGCCCATTTATTTTCACGGCGACCATTACGGCCGCATCCAGGAGGACGTCTGGACGGTCCTCCCGGAGACCGGCATGATCGCACTGGACACGGGATGTGTCTACGGGAACCGGCTGACGGGCATGATCATCCGCGAAGACGGGACCTTTATGGTCACCTCGGTGCCGTCAGGTGTGAGTAAATAACGGACTGTTCCGCGACCGCGCCGGTCATGCCGGGCCGAGAGACATTTTTTCAGAACAGGCGGTCACCGGAGAAAACAGGACGGAACTTTAGAAAAGCAGTCAGTATACAGGCATGTGACTGCCTGAAATGATAAACCGGAGGGATGCAGGATGGCATCATCGAAAGAGACGAATAAAAAGAAGAACGAAGATCAGAATCACGATGAGCACGCTTCACATAAGCACAGACACAAAAATATCCTGACCAGAAATCTGCATGCGGTCGGCGGCGTCCTGTCCCTGCTGCAGGCGGGAACGGCCGCCCTCCTGCTCTATCTGCTCAACGGGACCGGCATGATCCCCTGGAATTATATCCTGACCGCCTTTGCGGTGCTGGGCGGCATGGTGCTCCTGGTGGTCCTGCTGGTCGGAATCCGCAAAAAGCGCACCAGGATCATCGCCATTGTCCTGAGCCTGCTGATGATCATCGCACAGCTGATCGGCAGCTCCTACCTGCACAGGACCATGTCCCTGCTGCACGGCGCGGAGGCCTCCTACAAGACCGATGTCCTCAATGTCGTGGTCCGCAAGGACGACAAGGCACTGGAGATCGGGGACACGGGCGAGTATAAGTTCGGGATCGTGGACGATTTGGACGATGAGGAGAAGGAGACCTTCCTGGAGACACTCCGCCTCAATACCCGGCAGGAGAACATAGACTACAGAGAGTACGGGACCGCCCTGGAAGCAGCCCGCGCACTCACGGAAGGGGAAATCGACGCGGCGGTCTACCGCGAGGCCTACGGCTCTGTCCTCGAGGAAGTCATGGACAGCTTTGCCTCCTCGACGAGGGTCATCGACACCTTTGAGATCCGCACGGAGATGGCCTATGAGAACGTGGAGCCCGGGGAGCCCTTCAACCTGCTGATCAGCGGCATCGATGTCAAGGGCGATATCTCCCAGACCAGCCGGAGCGACGTCAATATCATCGTCACGATCAATCCCAAGACCAAGAAGATCCTCATGACGACGACGCCCCGCGACTACTACGTGGAGATCCCCGAGGTCTCCTACGGCCAGAGGGACAAGCTCACCCATGCGGGGATCTACGGAGAGGACGCCTCCATCCGGACGCTCGAGAACCTCTACGGGATCGACATCACTTACTATGTCCGCGTCAACTTTACGACCCTGATCGACATCGTCGATGCCATCGACGGCGTGGATGTATGGTCGGACTATGAATTTGACTGCTTCACGGATTCAGAGGTCCACATTGACAAGGGCTGGAACCACCTGAACGGCCGGGAGGCCCTCGCCTTCAGCCGCGAGCGCTTCTCCTTCCCGGACGGCGACAACCAGCGCGGCAAGGACCAGGAACAGGTCCTCAAGGCCATCATCGAGAAGGTCATGTCCCCGGCCCTGATCGTCAATGCCAGCGCCCTCCTCGACAGCATGCGCGGCTCCTTCCAGACCGACCTGCCTGAATCCAAGATCGCAGAGCTGATCAGCCAGCAGCTCTCCGAGGGTACGGACTGGATCATCCTGCGCCAGGCAGCCGCAAGCGGCGGCGGCGGAATGGAGAACACCTTCTCCGCCGGTGTGGCGTCGGTCACATGGCCGGACTACTACAGCGTCAAGCAGAATACAGCCCGCATCAACATGATCCTGGACGAGCGGCCCAGGGAGCAGAGCAGCAAACAGCAGTGACCCGGCGTGAAAACCGGGAACAGCCCTGGCACAGCCGGGCGGAAAAAGCGAACCCCCGGGAGCCATCCTGACACATGCATCAAAAAAAGATCCGACCCGCTTCTGACAGCGGACCGGATCTTTTTTACGGTGCGCCCGGCGGCGCACGTCTCCTGATTTCATGTGGATATCCCGGTTCATCTGCGCACGTAACGGGGACGCAGCGCCGGGAGGATGTGTTCGGAACCTCCGAACAGGAGCAGGTCAAACCGGTATACCATTAGATGTACGACCGCGAACAGGGCGCCGGCGATCACGACATCCGAGAAGGAATGCTGCTTGATCAGCATAGTGGAGAGCGTGATCAGAAGGCCAAGGACCGTGGCGATGGTCCGCCAGAAGGCCTTTACCGCCGCCGGATACTGATATCCAGTATCTGTGCGCCAGTTCCATTTCCAGGTCGCGGCGATGACCGCCAGACTGTTGAACACGTGGATGCTGGGCGTGAGGTTGGTGGGCGTGTCCGCCGCGTATAGCATGAACACCATCCGCGTGAAAATACTGTCGTCCGGCATGGTCTCCGGACGCATCAGGTGGATGTTGGGGTAGACGACCGAGACCAGGATAAAGACCGTCATCCCGATCGCCAGGGTCGTGCAGAACCGGTGGTAGGCCTTCTCGTTTTTCATGAGAAGGAAGAGGCCGCAGACCAGCACATAGGGAAACCACATCAGGTAGGGGATGACAAAGACGGGATAGAAGGGTATCAGGTCATCGACGGCCGTGTGGATCACGGAATAGTGCAGACGGTTCCAGTGCTCGATCAGCGCAAAGCTGATGAGATAGACGATCATATAGCAGAACATCGGAAGCAGCGTGCGGAGCTTCCCGGAAAGATCCGTTCCCGTGAAGCGCCGCTGTTCCGCAGACACGTTCCTGAATGTCTTCATAAACAGCAAACTCCTGTTAAAAAACGAACCCGTGGCAGTTTCAGCGGCTAACCGGGCATGATCTCGCGGAAATCCCGCGATGAAACAAAGACGAACCCGTGGCAGTTTCAGCGGCTAACCGGGCGTGATCGCGGGAAAATCCCGCAGTGAAGCGGATCAGGCAGCGGGCGGCACAGGCTTTCGGGGCCGGGCTGACTGTTTACCGATTATCCGCATGTTACATCCTGAGGAAAAAAAAGGCAAGAGAGATTGGGCAACCTTCACATAATCTTCAGTGTTTGAAAGCCGGTACATGACCGGCTTTGGCCGTCCATCTTTGCGCAGCTGCCCCGGGCCTGACTGTGCTCCGGATTTTACAGGGGAAGGAAAGGCGGGAAAAGACAAAAACAGAAGGGAAAAGAAGAGTGAGAAATCTTGTCGATACAAGATTTTTCACTCCGGAGCTTTGTGCCGCGAGACGGCCCAAAGCTCCTGTGATCGCATAGGAGAAAACGCCTCCGCGTATTTCTCCTCGCGGTGCCGCTCTTACGAGCGGCATAGTCGGAATGAGTGAAAATAGAAAAGATGCAATAAACAGAATTAGTGAAGCCTCACACGACTTAAGTCGCGTGCTTCCTACTCCCCGCCTTGCGGCGGGTTCCCCTTTAGGGGGGTCGGACTGCCTCTCCACCATACGGCCAAAGCTCAGCATCACGCTGCCGCAGCAGCGAGCGCCGCACTCAGGCTAATCAACGTGGATAAGGTGCAGGTGC
>CACZIO010000018.1 GCA_902781215.1 uncultured Lachnospiraceae bacterium | reverse complement strand
CATTGGAATCCTCCTTTGGTAGTGAAATATTACTTACTACCTACCATTGTGGAGGAGACTTCTGAAGACTACAAACCACCCAATTTTTTATCGCTTACATATGAATAATACCATATATGAATAATGTTCAACTGAAAGAATCCGGATTCCGCTCGATCAAACAGCTGGCGGCTGTTTGGCTTGCAGCAGTTTCTGCTCTAGTGGTGCCGCTATATATGGGGAACGGGTATCTGGAATTGATTGAGCAGAAGGCGAAACTGTATATTTTTCTTGCCCTTCCTGCTCTGATTATCATTGCTGCACTGGAAATATTGGAATTCGCTGTGACACTGCTTGGAGGTAATGCCGCCCAAAAAGACAATCTGATTGGAAACGAGGAAGCGGGACAGCTGTCATCGCCTCAGGAACATACTGACTCCATGGATTTGCATGCAAAAAAAGGTGGAAGAAGAAAAGTCCCCCTGCGCATAAAAGGACGTATATCCATCTCTCTTCTCCTGTTGATTGCAGTCTGGGCCATTTTCAGTACTCTGCAGGCTCCTGACAGGAAATCCTCCTTTTTCGGTACGATCGGATGGTCAATGGGGACACTGATGCTTTGTTCCCTGATATGCAGTACACTCTGTATCATTCTGTATCTCCCGACGGGGATGTACATGAAAAATACAAATAAAGAGGACAATGATAACGCCCTGTGGGTGGTTCTGAAAAGAGTTGTCATCGCTGCAGCCGGTCTGAACAGCCTGATCTTCATCTTTGCGATACTTCAGGAAGGCGGAGCAGACCCGTTTGGCCTGCTTGCCCGGATCGATCGTTCTTATTACTACTCCTACATCTCTACGATCGGCCAGAAGAATTCCTTTACGGGCTATCTGTGCCTGCTGCTCCCGGCTGCCTGGGGATTTTTCATGGAATCTGAGAAGAGGGCAAGCACAATCTCACTCGGCATTGTTTCAAGTCTCGGAATTCTCAGTGCAGTTCTGGCGGACAGTGACAGCCTCTATGCAGGACTGGGGGTGATGCTTCTGGTCATGATTCCCTATGCCCTTGAAAAACAGCAGCGCACCTTAAGGGCGGCAATCCTTATGATCATATTCGGACTGTGCTCTCTGGCGGCGGGACTCTTACCGGTATTTGCGGACAGAGTAGCTCATATGGGCACGATCTCGTCTATGATCGTTACCCCACTGTCAGGAGGCCTTGCTCTCACAACAGGTGTTATCCTGGCTGTTTTCTCAGTGAAATGTATGGATGGAGAGCATAAGGCGGCAGTGAGAAATCTGTTTCTGATATCGGAAGGCATGGTTGTTCTCGCTGTTATTGCGGAAGTGATCCATACATTGATTCATTTCTCTGATGCATGGGGGACAAATCGAGGCCTGATCTGGAGAACAGGAATGGAGAAGTTTCTGGGTTTTTCATTCCGGCGTAAACTGCTGGGAATCGGGCCGGAGATGATCGCAATTCTCTATGCGGATTTGCGGCGCACCATGAAGATCAATATTGTATCCGCCCACTGTGAGCCGCTCCACGTGCTCCTGTCACAAGGCATTCCGGGGCTTGGTCTGTACATATTGTTCTGGGAGTATCTTTTGTTTGTGTTTATTCAGAATAAACTGTGGAGAAAACCTGATGCGATCTGGTTTTTCCCGCTGGCAGCATATTTTGGTCAGTCTATATTCTGCTCTGCATATCCTGTCACAGCATGTTTATTCAGTATTTTAGCCGGCATATATCTGCAAAAGGCAGAAAAACCGGTGCGATATCAATCTAGCAGGAAATTGTCTAACAATATTAAGGAGACGTTGTAATGAAAAAAAGACAATTGGCTGCGCTTCTTCTGTCTGTAGCGCTGGTCTCCTCTTCCGTTATGCCGATAGGTGAAACTCTTGTGTATGCAGCGGAGAGTGAGGCAGAGCTAACAGAAATAGTTCCGGCAGACGGGACAGAGATCGCGGAAGAAACGGAACAGTCGGATCTGACAGATGAAACAGAAAATGTCCAGGAAGAGATCAATGACGAAGTTCCTGAGGAAGATGCCGCTGATTCATCGGAAATCCCTCTGGAGCATTCTGTTGAAGATCCTTCTCAAATAGATCTTAATACTGAAGAGAATAATGCCACCCTTGAGGAGGCGGCAGAATCCGGGGAGATTCAGATGTCCGCACCGGAAACAGAACTCACGGAAGAATCTGCAGAAGAAAATAACTATGAGGGTGACGTTTTAGAGAGCCAGGAATTGAATGGTGATGAATCCGGTCAGAACATCGACTGGGATTCCGCCCCGATCCTTGGTCTTGATGAAGTCTATTCCGTGGAGGTGACAGAAGAAGCTCCTCTGGCATATTTCAGAATTCTGCCTGAAGAAACTGCCGAGTACGAAATCTACTCTACAGGAGATTTAGACACCTACGGAACACTTTATGATTCCCAGAAAACTGAGCTTGAATCTAGTGATGACGATGGCGACGGAAGCAATTATAAATTCCACAGAGTAACATTAGATGCGGGGGAAACCTATTATCTTGAATCCCGTCTGTACTCAAATGAGGCAGGACAGTTTTCTGTTCACTTTGAAAAATTTGTGCTCCCTGAGGAATTAAAGGACGCGCAGAATATTTCCGTCGGGGACACTTTTGACGTTACTGTGACGGAGGAACATCCCTACAGCTACTTTGTGTTTACTCCGGACCGTGAATTTACATATCTCTTTGCGAGCTCTGCCGCAGATCAGGCTGCGGTCGAAATGTATGATGAGCAGATGCAATTGCAGTATGCAGCAGATTCCTCCAATGTGCAGGAAGCGGGGACTATGCGTGTGCACCTGCTTCCGGGTCAAACCTATTATTTCAAAACAGGGCTGATTGGAGACACTGCCGGTTCTTATACGGTCTCTCTTTCTATGGCGGACAGGGCCTCATATAACGAGGAGGCTATTCCGCTGGAAATAGGCAGTTCCGCATCTGTTGAACTTGACGCGAGCGATAAAACCACTCAGTATTTCCAGATTACACCAGCGCAGAATGGTAAATATGAGTTCACTACAACTGCGGCCGGTATTGAAGAGACTGTAACACAGCTGTACTTGTATGAGCAGGACGGTGAAACAAATATCGGGTACGCAAGTGCTGACTCCGGAAATGATATTAACATCACTTCACCACTGACCGGTGGGAACACCTACTATCTTAAGCTGGAATTTTCCGGTTCATGGACGGATGATGAGAATGTGCCGAAAAATCTGTTTACTATTTCAGCTGCAGAGGCCCCTCTTCCGGACTATATGCAGAATGCGCTGGAAATCCATGCAGGAGATTCTGTAGATCTTGTTTATACACAGGACGATTATGAAAAATGGCTTAAATTTACGCCTGAAGAGTCCGGGGACTATCTGCTCTATGCAGACTCCGATCAGGATTTTGAAGTAGAAGTTATAGCCTGTGACGCTGATCAAGAATCCGAGAACCGTATACGTGATAACAGCAGTTTTAGCGAAGAATACTCGTTAGAAGCGGGAAAGACGTATTATTATTGTGTCTGGGTTACGAACGGACTGGAGGAGACTGTCTCTCATACGATTCATCTCGTATCCAATCAGTCGGATGAGTGGCTGAAGGACTATGATTATAATATTGAGGATGATCGGATTATTCTGTGCGGCTACCACGGAGAGGAATCGGATGTCAGGGTTCCCGGCCATGCGATGTGCAGGGAAACTGAGTATGACCGCATACAGATTTCGCCTCATATGTGGCCCGATGGTCTTACCAGTCTTTCCTTTGAGGAGGGAGTTGAATTCCCTGAATTCAGTGACGATTTATTTGCCAATATGAAAGATCTGGCAGCGATTGATCTCACCAACATCGATTTTCAAAACGTCAAGTCAATGAACGATTTGTTCTATAACTGCCGGAGCCTGACATCCATAGATCTCAGCAGCATTGACTTCACAGGGATAAATTCCTGCTACCATATGTTTAGTGGATGCGTAAATCTGCAGACAATAGAGACGCCGATCCATGTTTCAGAGAGTATCTCGCTGCCCAGAAAGTACTATGATGAAGCCGGAAATGCCTATGAAGAGCTTCCAACGGACCTGACGGAAAGCATTACGCTGACAAAGGCAGAAGAAAGCGCCTGGCTGGCGGATTACGATTATTCTATCGAGGATGACGCAATTGTTCTGCAGTTTTATCGAGGAGACAAACAGGAAATTGTCGTTCCGGGGACTGCAGAAATCGGAGAAGAAACATATAATATTATCCGCGTTGGTGAAAATATATGGAACGCTGACATCACGTCGATTACCTTTGAAGAGGGGGTTTATCTCCAGGAGTATTGCGCGGGACTGTTCTCCGGATGCTGGAACCTGGAAATGATAGATATGAGCAAGGTAAACTTCTCAAATGTTTACTACGCCGATGGAATGTTTGAGGACTGCCATAGTTTGGAGACTGTTTACACGCCTGCGGAACTTGGCCTGGAGATAGCTCTTCCTGTACCCTTTACGGACACTTCCGGCAATCTCTGGACCAGCCTTCCTATGAACCGATCAGCCAGTATTGAACTGAATCGGCCGGATGTAAGCGAATGGCTGGATGATTATATATATACCGTGGAAGACGGGACAGTTATACTGAAAGAGTATCTAAGAAATCATTATGAAGAAGCAGGAATTGTCGACGTTCCCGGAAAAGCAGAGATCAATGGAATCGAGTATTCACCGGTTATTCCACAGAACAATACCTGGGCTCATAAAAATATCTCGGAAATCACTTTTCAGGAAGGTGTTTCCTTCCCGGAAGATGTGACACAGATGTTTGATATTTCTGCTTTGAAAAAAGTGGACCTCTCCTGTGTTGATTTCTCGAATGTATCAAGAGCAGATAACATATTCGGCCAGCAGGACAATGAAGGCAGCCTTCAGGAAATTCAGACACCGAAGAATGTGAATATTGATATACCCCTCTATGCTGCCTATACGGATGAGAGTGGAAATCTGTTCTCTTCACTGCCCATGAATCTGCAGGAAAGCATAAGGCTGACAAAAGCAGAAGCGGGAGATGAACTGGCGGATTATACCTATGCGATCCAGGAAGACCGGATCAAACTTCTGTCTTATCATGGAGAGGATACAAATGTTATGGTTCCCGGTCATGCCATGATCGGTGGAAAACAATATTCAGCCACGGAACTCTCTTCGGGGATGTGGGTAGACAGAGGTTGGAACATTCAGAGTATAGATTTTGAAGAAGGCGTCCTTCTACCGGAGAACTGTACAGATCTGTTCCGGGATCTGTATAATATCAGGACAATAGACATCAGCAAACTGGATTGTTCTCATGTTACATGTATGGCAGGAATGTTTGCAGATTGTTCACAACTGGAAAGCATTACCTGGGGAGATATTGACACCTCCGCGGTCACGGACATGCATGAAATGTTTGCCGATTGCAGCAGTCTTGCTCATCCGGATTTGACTGTGCTGGACACTTCTCATGTTACCGATATGAGCAGTATGTTTAACAGTTGTTCTAGCATGACTGATTTTTCGTTCGACGGGTTTAATACCTCAAATGTTACTGACATGAGTGGTATGTTCCAGGACTGCGTAACCTTGACGCGGATTGATCTGCAGGGTCTGGACACCGGGGCTGTGACAAATATGAGTTCTATGTTCGGGTGGTGCAGGGACTTGACAGAGTTAGACCTCAGTGGTTTGAATGTCAGTAATGTGACTGACATGAATGAACTGTGCTACGGGTGCTCAAATCTGGCGAGTGTCAACATGCACGGGCTGAATGCGATTAACGTCACTGACATGAACTCCATGTTCTACGACTGTGAAAGCCTGACACAGATCGATTTTTCCGGAATAAAGACGGGGGCAGTCAGTGATCTCAGCTATATGTTCAGGAATTGCAGCAGCCTGGAAGAGGCAGATCTGTCATCCATCAGTACAGTAAATGTTACCAATACCAGGTCCATGTTCAGAAATTGCAGGAACCTGGGGACTCTGAATATCTCCGGCTTTGATCTTTCGAAACTCGAACATAAGGGACGTATGTTCGAGGGATGCAAAGCCCTGACAACGATTTATGCCCCCAAAAATGTTACATTGACGGTCGAACTTCCTGCAGTATTCGAGGGAACCGACGGAAAACAGTACAGGGCCCTGCCGATAAGTCTGACAGAGAGCATTGTACTGCTGTGGGCTAGTGAGCTTTCGCCCAGCGAGTCCGGGAATCCGAGCGAGTCCGGAGACCCTTCGCCTGAGACAAAGGTTTCTCTGAATGATGCTGATATAACTCTTTCCGGAGAGGAATTTACCTACAACGGTGATTCCATCGAACCGGAGGTGACAGTTACGGTTGGCGGGACTCAACTGTCAGCCGGGACAGACTATACAGTTGAATATCATAGCAATACCAATGCCGGAAATGCGTATGTTGTGGTGACCGGCACAGGAAACTACACGGATTCAAAACAGGCGGAGTTCACCATCCTGAAGGCAGAGCAGGTTCTTTCTGCTGAGAACCTGGAAATGTATGAAGGAGAATCCGGGATGATCTCCGTTACAGGTAACAAAGGAAGTCTGTCATATCAGTCTAAAGATAAGAGTATTGCAGCGACAGAACTGAACGGAAAAGTAAATGCGGTAAAGGCCGGAAACACCACGGTTACTATTACTGCGGCAGAGACAGACAATTATCAGCAGGCGGAGATTGAAATCACTGTCAGCGTGTTGAGAAAGAAAACAGGCTGGATCGAAGAAGATGGTGAAAGATTCTATTACGACAGCGATGGTACAAAACGGTCTGACGCATGGGCGGAAGATGGTACGAACCGTTACTGGATGGATTCTGAAGGAAAAATCACTAAGAATAAGTGGGTCCTGACGGAAGGCTCCTACTATTATATGGATGCAGACGGAAATGCGACAACCGGCTGGAAGTCGATCGGCGGGGCATGGTACTACATGGATCAGAACGGAATCATGCAGACCGGCTGGCAGTCGATTGGCGGCAAGTGGTACTACATGGACAGAAGCGGTGCAATGCAGACCGGCTGGCAGTCCATCAGTGGAACCTGGTATTATTTCAATGGAAGCGGTGCAATGCAAACCGGTTGGCAGTCCATCAGTGGAACCTGGTATTATTTCAATGGAAGCGGTGCGATGCAGACCGGCTGGCAGTCCATTGGCGGCAAGTGGTATTACTTCGCTGCAGGCGGCGCGATGCAGACCGGCTGGCAGTCCATTGGAGGAAAATGGTACTACTTTAATGGCAGTGGCGCGATGCAGACCGGCTGGCAGTCCATTGGCGGCAAGTGGTATTACTTCGCTTCCGGCGGTGCAATGACGACCGGCTGGCAGTCCATCGGCGGCAAGTGGTATTACTTCACTTCCAGTGGAGCAATGGCGACCGGCTGGCAGACCATCGGCGGAAAGTATTATTATTTCGAGAGCAGTGGTGTTATGGCGGCCAACAAATGGGTCGGGAACTACTATCTCACCTCCAGCGGTGTCATGGCTACCAACACATGGATCGGCAATTATTATGTTGATGGTACAGGAAAGTGGGTCCGTTCAAGATAATTCATTTTTGCAGTGAACCGTTTATGAGCATAACTTGACGAAAGCAGACTTAGATGTTAATGTATTATGCGAAAAAACAAAGTGCTTATAAAAAGCTTATCTGCAATTGTACATGAAGATATCAGCAACATAAGGCAGGCCTGATTATTATTATAATCCCTCTGCTGCTGGACAGGCGCAGAGGGATTATTTTCACATTCGCGTTCACGCAATAGATACATGGAGAAATCATGAACATACAAGAAATGGATATTATGAACGCTCTTGCTGCTAAGCCTTACACGAATCAAAGACTTCTGGCAGAACATTCGGGACACTCCCTTGGAATTGTTAACCGATCCGTAAAAACATTGATGGAAAATGGCTATCTGGATGAAGATATGCAGCTGACAGCAAAAGCTAAGGAACTACTGGCCGACAGGAAACCACGCAACGCAATTATCCTCGCGGCTGGCTTCGGCATGCGAATGGTTCCGATCAATCTGTCAGTACCCAAGGCTTTACTGGAAGTAAAGGGAGAGCCGCTGGTTGAACGCCTGATCCGGCAGCTACGTGAAGCAGGAATCAGGAAGATAACAATCGTAGTCGGGTTCATGAAGGAATCTTTTGAATATTTGATTGACAAATATGATATAGACCTTGTGGTGAACTCTGCCTATGCTTCGAAAAATAATCTTGCATCTCTTGCGCTCGTTGCAGATAAAATCAGCAATACCTATATTGTCCCTTCGGATCTGTGGTGTTCCGGAAATCCATTTCATAGCAGGGAAATGTATTCGTGGTATATGATCGCTGACGAGGCAGATGCGGACTCTGAAGTGCGAGTGAACCGGAAAATGGAATTGGTTAAGATTGGCGGCCATAGTACAGGTAACCGAATGGTTGGGATTGCATACCTGCAGGAAACAGATGCCTTAAACGTACGCAGACGTATCCGGGAGCTGACAGACAGTGGCGCTCATGATGAAGACTTCTGGGAAACAGCGCTCTATAAGGCTGACAGGATGATCATTCCGGCAAAGGTTGTACCTTCATCAGAGGTGGTGGAGATCAATACATATGAGCAGCTGAGGGAATTGGACGGGGAATCCGCACATTTAAAATCAGATGCCCTGGATGTGATTGCATCTGTATTTCATATTACGTCCGGACAGATTACTGATATATCTGTACTGAAAAAAGGGATGACAAATAGGTCCTTTCTTTTCTCCGTCAAGGGAGAAAAGTATATCATGCGTATCCCCGGGGAGGGAACTGACCGACTGATCAACCGGGAGCAGGAAGCTTCCGTATATGATGCAATCAGCGGCCTCGACCTCTGTGATGATCCTGTTTATATCAACCCTGCAAACGGTTATAAGATCACCAAGTTTCTGGATGGAATCCGCACCTGTGATCCGGAGAATACAGAGGATCTCAGCCGGTGTATGAAAAAACTGCGCGAATTCCATCAAATGAAACTTCAGGTCGGGCATACCTTTGATATATTCGGACAGATTGATTTTTACGAATCACTGTGGAAGGGTCAGAAGTCAGTATATAGGGACTATGCACAGACAAAGGACAATGTCTTCAGTCTGCGCGCATATATCAATGGCCTTGAGAAGGACTGGTGCCTGACCCATATCGATGCAGTTCCGGATAATTTCCTTTTCTATTCTCCCGGTACATCTTCGGAAAAAGACACTGACCGGCAGTACGGGGATGACAGAAGGCAAAACAGAGGCGGCGATAAACAGGATCAGAACATCGTAGAGCTTGAAGAACAGCTGCAGCTGACGGATTGGGAATATGCAGGAATGCAGGATCCTCACGTTGATATTGCAATGTTCTGCATCTACAGCATGTACGATAAAGAACAGGTGGATCGTCTGATAGATATCTATTTCGATGGACAGTGTGAACGGATGACGAGGGCAAAGATCTACGCATACATCTCCGCCTGCGGTCTTCTCTGGTCAAATTGGTGCGAATTCAAGCGGAATCTGGGCGTGGAATTCGGAGAGTATTCGCTGCGGCAATATCGTTTTGCCAAAGACTATTACAGATTTGCAATCAGGGAATTCAACAGCGAACAAACAGTAGACACTGAGGAATAAAAGGACATGACAGAAGAAACACATATAGTCAAGCGCGCCATTATCATGGCAGCGGGAACAGGAAATCGAATGCATCCGCTGACCTTTACAACCCCTAAACCCCTCGTGAAGGTCAATGGGGTGCGGATGATCGACACGGTGATCAGCGGACTGCATCAGAATGGAATCAGGGAAATTTATGTTGTGGTCGGCTATCTGAAGGAGAAGTTTTATGACCTTCCCCGCCAGTATGAGGGACTGCGGCTGATTGAAAACCCCTACTATGCCACATGCAATAATATCAGTTCTCTTTATGTGGCAAGAGAACATCTGGGAGATTGTATTATTCTGGATGGAGACCAGATTATCTATCATCCGGAGATCCTTGACCCGCATTTTACGCTTTCCGGCTACAATGCTGTCTGGAGTGAAGGTGAGACAAACGAGTGGCTGATGCGGGTGAAAAACGGCATTGTACAGAGCTGTTCACGTACCGGAGGCGCGCACGGGTGGCAGCTCTATTCCATCTCAAGGTGGAGCCGGGAAGATGGAAATCGTCTGAGAA
The DNA here is from genome assembly GCA_902781215.1 of uncultured Lachnospiraceae bacterium. Taxonomy (GTDB): domain Bacteria; phylum Bacillota; class Clostridia; order Lachnospirales; family Lachnospiraceae; genus CAG-791. The sequence continues at coordinate 40,520 of CACZIO010000018.1, read as the reverse complement.
AAGATCTTGAGTATGAATTTGAGAAAAAGAAAAACACGGATATCTACTGGGATGATGTGGCGATGTTCTGTCACTTTCAGAATTACAGGCTGGGAATCCGGGAGATGAAACCAGGTGACATCATTGAGGTCGATGATCTGCAGGAGCTTGCGGAAATAGACAGCAGTTACCGGTATCTGATTCGGGATGCAGGTAGTGCAGAACGAAAAAAAGAAATAATGACAGGCATTACGCCGTCTGAATAAGTCCAATTGGATCTGTTATTTGAACCATAAAACAGATTGATAAGCAACAAGACGGAACCACATGATAACAGGAGGTAAATATAATGAGCGGAGAAAAGAACAGAACTGCGGACAGCAGCAGAATCGACTGGCTGGTTACGCTTGTCCCCTTTGCCCTGATCATGGGGCTTGCAGCGTATCTGTTTATCTTTCCCGAACAGGCAAACGAGGTAATTGCACAGGTTCGCTTTTTCTTTGGGGACACGGTCGGAATCTATTATCTGATCATAGGTCTGGGGGTCCTGATCGTGTCAATTTACCTGTCCTTTTCAAAATACGGTGACATCGTTCTGGGAGAACCGGGAGAAAAACCGCAGTTTTCCTTCTTTACCTGGGGAAGCATGATGTTTACCTGCGGACTTGCGGCAGATATTCTCTTCTATTCTTTCGCTGAATGGGTAATGTATGCGACCAACCCACATATCGCAGAAATGGGCTCGATCACAGAATGGGCCGGCGTTTTTCCTCTCTTCCACTGGAGCTTTATCCCGTGGGCTTTTTATCTGGTTCTGGCGGTTGCCTTCGGCTTCATGCTGCATGTGCGAAGAAGAAACAGACAGCGCTATTCTGAAGCCTGCCGTCCAATCATCGGGGACAGGAATGCCAATGGACTCTTGGGGCGTGTGATTGACCTCTTTGCGCTGTTCGCGCTGCTTGCCGGAACAGCAACGACCTTTTCCGTTGCAACCCCTCTGATGGCAAGTATCATCGTAAAGCTTTTTCATGTCAGTATCAGCAGGACGGCAGTGACCATCATCATTCTCCTGATTACCTGTGCTGTATATACCTATGCAGTCCTGCACGGATTCAAAGGGATCAGTTTCCTTGCCAAGTTATGTATTTACCTTTTCTTCGGTTTGCTGATCCTTGTCCTCGTGATAGGCGGGCAGGGGCAGTTTATTGTAGAAAATGGTGTCCAGAGTATGGGTAAAATGATTCAGCATTTTGTGGAATTGTCCACGTATACAGACCCTGTCAGGACTAACAATTTCCCGCAGGACTGGACAATCTACTACTGGGCTTACTGGATGGTCTGGTGTATTGCTGCTCCGTTTTTCATTGGCAATATCAGTCGTGGTAGAACGATCCGCCAGACGATTCTGGGTGGATACTTGTTTGGAGTGGGGTCTACAATCGTTTCCTTTGTAGTACTTGGAAATTACAGCCTTGGACTGCAGGTGACCGGAGCGGCAGATTTTATTACAATGTACAGTGAGAACGGCGACATGTATCAGCTTATTCTGAATATTGTCGACACCATGCCAGCAGACAGTCTGATCCTTGTGTGGACACTTCTCTGCATGATTGCGTTCTATGCGACAAGCTTTGATTCCATTGCCTATACGGCGGCGTGCTATAGCTATAAAACGTTGGATGAAAATGAAAAACCCCACACGCTGATCACTCTCCTCTGGTGTCTGCTCCTGATCGTACTTCCCATTGCTCTTGTCTTCTCTGAGAGCAGTATGAACAATATTCAGAGCGTATCTATTATCAGCGCATTTCCCATTGGAATCATTATGATCCTGATGATCTGGAGTTTTATTAAGGATGCAGAAAAATATATAATGGAAAGAACAGACAAAACGGTGCTGTAGACTGCTGAAATAGCAAAAAGTGATCGAGTTTTCGGACTGGTTTGGCAACATTGGATTCTTTTACGAAGTTGAAGGACAGGCTGTATGATGAAAAGAGTGGCTGCCGTACGTATGCCTTTCTTAATTGTAACCGGCAGTTTCTTAATAGTGACGGTTCCAGTTGCTGAGAGCAGTGAATACAATGAAGAGCTTATACAGAAGGAACTGAGCGGAAATCTGAAGAAGAATTTGAGAGTGCTTTCACAGAGGAATTGCTGGGTGAAGAAATTAATGATATACCTGTTGCGCCGCAAGAATCAGTACAGGAGACAGTTGAACCTACAGATATTGAAATATAAGATTTTGAGTATCTGGATGAAGTAGGTAAGGAAAATGAGACAGTGATAGTAGAATCTGGTATTGCAAGCGACGGTATAGAAATCTATGTAAAACCACAAGATGCAACGGAAATAGAAACAGAGTTAAACGATAAAAATGCTAACGAAACTCTAGATGACAAATCAGCTGTTAATTCAGAAGAGATAGTACTAACAGAATCCACTTTGGAGGAAAACGCTTTTTATATAAATGCCACTGCTGCGCACTTAAACAGTGATGCGGGGCATTAGGGACATGCGGGGAATGCGACATGAGAAGTTGTTTTGTAATTCAGCTAAAAGTGAAGGATAATTGCGACAGAAAAGACTACGGTCAGTCAGACTGAGAAGTGGTTATGGCTAAATATGAAGATAGCTATCGCGAGCGCGATTTGATATAATAAATTAATTATTACCAAAGGTGATGATAGTTGCAAATATTTCTATAGAACTGTTTGCGATATGCCTTCTTAATGAGCAATTTAAAAGATGGTGATAAGGAGCATAAATTACAAAGTACGTTATACAGGTGAAAAATATGAAAGGTATTATTTTAGCAGGCGGCGCGGGAACGCGCCTTTACCCCCTTACAATGGTAACAAGCAAACAGCTCCTGCCGGTTTATGACAAACCCATGATCTATTATCCCCTGTCTACCCTGATGCTGGCAGGAATCAAAGATATTCTGATCATCAGCACTCCGGAAGATACGCCCAGGTTTGAAAACCTTCTGGGAGATGGGAGCCAGTTCGGTGTCAGCCTCAGTTACAAGGTACAGCCTTCTCCGGATGGACTTGCGCAGGCATTTATTCTTGGCGAGGAGTTTATTGGAGAGGACGCCTGTGCCATGGTTCTGGGTGATAATATCTTCTATGGGAATGGCTTCAGGAGAATTCTTCACGCGGCAGTTGAGGATGCGGAAACCAGTCGACGCGCGACTGTGTTCGGGTATTATGTCCCGGATCCGGAGCGGTTCGGCGTTGTTGCCTTCGATGAAAACGGGCAGGCAACAAGCATCGAGGAAAAACCTGCACAGCCAAAATCCAACTATGCAGTTACCGGATTGTATTTTTATCCTGCCGGTGTAAGTGCAAGAGCAAACCAGGTTAAGCCTTCCGCGCGTGGAGAACTTGAAATCACGACTTTAAACGATATGTACCTGAAAGATGGACTGCTCGACGTACAACTTCTGGGGCGCGGTTTCGCCTGGCTGGATACCGGTACGATGGACAGTCTTGTGGAAGCTGCAGACTTTGTGCGCATGATTTCGCAGCGGCAGGGAATCACGATCTCTGCACCTGAAGAGATTGCATACATCAACCGTTGGATCGATAAAGAAAAGTTGATGGAATCGGCCGAAAGATATGGCAAGAGTCCTTATGGATCTCATCTTAAGGCTGTAGCAGAAGGAAAAGTCAGATATTGATCACCCGGAGGTGATGAAGGATATGAAAGTTTTTGTGACAGGCGTCGGTGGTCAGTTGGGACATGATGTGGTAAATGAACTGGTCTCTCGTGGATATGAGGCTGTAGGGTCTGATATTCAGCCTTCTTATGCCGGCATTCAGGACCATACGGCGGTTACCAAGGTACTGTACGTCCAACTGGATATAACAGATCAGACCGCTGTGGAGAAAATAGTGAAAGACATTCATCCGGATGTGATCATCCATTGTGCTGCCTGGACAGCAGTGGACGCTGCGGAGGAAGAGTCCAATAAAGACAAGGTCCATGCAATCAATGCTCTGGGAACGCGGTATATTGCTGAAGCTGCACGGGCAGTAGACGCAAAGATGGTATATATTTCTACTGACTATGTTTTTGACGGTCAGGGAGAACGGCCTTGGGAACCGGATGACAAATGCTATGCCCCGCTCAATGTGTATGGCCAGAGTAAGCTTGACGGGGAACTGGCGGTCAGTTCGATTCTTTCCAAATATTTTATTGTTCGTATTGCCTGGGTTTTCGGCTTAAACGGAAAGAATTTCATCAAGACGATGATCAATGTCGGAAAGACCCACGATACCGTGCGGGTCGTAAATGATCAGATTGGGACGCCGACCTATACACTGGACCTTGCCAGGCTTCTGGTTGATATGATCGAATCCGAAAAATATGGTTATTATCATGCAACGAATGAAGGCGGCTATATCAGTTGGTTTGACTTTTGCTGTGAGTTCTATAGACAGTACGGTCTTAATACGACGGTAATTCCTGTAACAACCAAGGAGTACGGTCTGAGCAAAGCTGCCCGGCCCTTTAATTCCAGACTTGATAAGTCAAAGCTTATATCTGCAGGCTTTACCCCGCTTCCAGTATGGCAGGATGCAGTTCGTCGATACTTGAAGGAAGCTGATTTATAACATGGGATAAATTGTGGTTTTTAAAAAACTAGATGCTGTCAAAGGATTATTGTTAAAGCCGGACCGGATTGTCCGGAAATAGACGGTGACATTTGTCATCAGATTGACGAAAAACCTGCCGGCAGCAGTCTGCCACCGGCAGGGCTGGTTCATGAAAATTCGCATTCTAATACAATATTCACCGCATGATCATCGATAAGTCGCAGCCTGTTTGCAAACGTCAAGCACTTTTTTACATCGTGTAAAAAACTCCTTACCATGTAGTGGCAAAATCATCTTACCGCCCACACACAGGGACCTTGTTCCAGATCCGGCCGGAGCCGGAGAGGGCTTCCATGCTTGTCATTTCGGCCGCGATTTCCCTGGTGGAGCGGCACAGGGCTGCCATTCAGAAGGCTCTGTGCACGATGGCCGCCTCGCGGGGGACGACCTGCCAGATATGTTCTTTCCCGACGGAGATGTAGCCGTAGCGGGCCTTCTCCCAGGGCTGGCTCTTTTCCAGGTGCTTTTTGCGGCTCCACTGGATGTTGGAGGAAATTGAGGTGCTCTCCTCCTGGGCGATTGCGGTCAGGATCCCCAGCATGAGCTCGCCATCCATGCTGCCGGTATCGAGGCCCTCCCGCTCGAAACGGACGGTGACGCCGAGGTCCGACAGACGGCGGGTCATCTCCACACATTCCTGGAGGTTGCGGGCAAAGCGTGAGACACTCTTGGTCAGGATCAGGTCGATCCTGCCCTCTTCGCAGTCATTGAGCAGCTGCTGCAGGGCGGGCCGGCTGCGGATGGAGCGGCCGCTCTTGCCCTGGTCGCCGTAGATGCCGGCGCAGACCAGGGCGGGATCCTCCTCGATCCGCCTCTGATAGTAGCTGCATTGGGTTTCGAAAGATCCGTCCTGAAGGTCTGTCCCGGTACTGACCCGGCAGTACGTGGCGGCGCGGAGCTTTTTTTTCCATGTGGTAAGTGGTGCCTCCTTTCCGGAATGTGCCCGGATCACGGGATGCCGGTCAAATCGTGGATCTCTCTGGCTGCCGGGTCTGATGATATAGGGATACAGAGCCCCGGCGAAGCTGTCATTTATAAATTGTACCACATGAAAGTGAATTGTATGTCTGTTATCTGTGAATACAGCCGGGATGCTTCCGGAAATCATACAAAAACAGCAGGGACGTGAAAATACGTTCCTGCTGGTATTTCTGTTGGTTTTTCTGCGGTGTGATCTACATCGTTTTTCAGGGATGGTCAGGAGGTGCGGTCCTCCTTCATCAGCCGTTTGTAGTGGTCGTTGACCCTGTGCAGGTGCATCTCGAAGTCCTGGCGGTTCTTCTGGACCATGATCTGGAGCTGGAGCCCTGCGAAGAAGGACTGGATGGCGGCGATCATGGTGAAACCGCAGACCATGAGGGTGGGGATCCTGGGGACGAGGCCGGTGTGGAGGTACTGGCTCATGACCGGGATGAAAAAAGCGATGGAGATGACGGCCATGACGGCAGCGATGAGGCTGAAAAAGGCCATGGGATTGTAGGTGCAGTAGAGTCTGGCGATGGTGCTCAGGACGCGCAGGCCGTCTGAGTAGGTGTTGAGCTTGGACTCGCTCCCCTCGGGGCGGTCGCGGTAGTCGATGACGACATTGCCGATGGACATGTTCTTGTCCACGGCGTGGATGCTCATCTCGGTCTCGATCTCAAAGCCCTTGGACATGATGGGGAAGGTCTTGACGAAATTGTAGCTGAAGGCGCGGTAGCCGGTCATGATGTCCCGGATATCGTTGTGAAAGAGAATATTGATGCTGTTGCGCACAAGGCTGTTCCCGAAGTTGTGGAAGGGCCTTTTGTTTTGCTGAAAATAGGTGGAGGAGAGGCGGTCGCCGACGACCATGTCGACGTTTTTGTCCAGGACAAGTCCGGCCATCTCCGGGGCGCTCTCCGCGGGGTAGGTGTCGTCGCCGTCGGTCATGATGTAGCATTGTGCGTCGATGTCGCGGAACATGCGGCGGATGACGTTGCCCTTGCCCTGCATGTATTCGTGGCGGACGACGGCGCCCGCTTCGCGGGCGATTTCGGCCGTGCGGTCGGTGGAGTTATTGTCGTAGACATAGATGACAGCCTCGGGAAGGACTCTGCGGAAGTCCGCGCAGACCTTCCCGATCGTTTTTTCTTCATTGTAGCAGGGGATGAGAACGGCGATTTTGTCCATGGAAGATGATATCCTGTTTTTTTGGCTGATCGTTCTGAAGCTGTTTTGCTGTGTGTCAGGCCGGCGGCAGTTCAGATGCTTATGGGCTGAAGCTGTGCAAATGTTTTCCCGTTTTTTTACGTGCATGGACGTCAGGTTCTTACCACAGGTCTGCGATAAAGTGGGCGGCGATGTCCAGCACTGCAATGCCGTTGTAAAAGAGGACCAGCAGGTAGCAGAAGGTCCCCCTCTGGGGCAGGGCGTCTGCCACAGGGTCGATGCCGCCATGTTTCCTCCGGCTCTGGAGGGTGAAAACGACGAAGTAGGCCAGCAGGGGCAGGAGGGGGGTGAAGTAGCGCCCCTGGATGCCGCGGATGACGGGGCTCCTGTAAGGGGTCCACTGGGCGTAGAGGCTGGCCATGATCAGGGCGCAGCCGCCCAGGAAGGTCAGGATCAGCAGGAGCATATCCCACCTGTGGACGTCCTGACGGTTCTCCCGGCAGGTGGTGATCTCGGCGACGAAGAGGATCGTGGCGGTGAGCCAGACGATCGGGGTGACGCTGATGTTGAGGGTCCCCAGGGTGGAACCGGTCATGGTGGAGGTCCAGGAGGCAAAGCTGTTGATCAGGGTTCTGGCGCAGACCTCGTAGAAGACGGGGATGTGCGACAGGACGTAGTCGATCTGGGCCGGCGTGTCGACGCCGGGCTGGAATTCCACGAGGAAACCGGACGAGGTGCTCAGCCACAGGAGGTTGAGCGCGAGCGCGAAGATTGCCGTGACCCCCTTGAAGATTAGGGCGGTGCGCTTTGTCCGGAAGCGGCTGCCCGGGATCATAAAGAGGAGCAGGAGCAGGATCACGTAGACGATCTTGATCTGTGAGAGGACCACGGAGGAGACGGCCAGCGCGGCCATATCCAGCGGGGTCACCTTCCTGATCCGGGGATTTTCCGGGTCACCGCTGGTCCCATAGGAGAGACGCAGAATGTAGGCCAGGAAAAAGAGGCAGATGGAAATTGTGAAGCCGTCCGGAGTCAGGGAGACCATTTCCTGCAGTGTCATGGGGAAGGTCATGATCAGGAAGAGGATCCGCTTCCCGAAGGGAGCCAGGCGCAGGGCAAATATGCACAGGAGGAAGTTGGCGATGACATTGCCCCAGCGGCCTCCGTAGAAGAGTGTGGCGACCTGGTCCGAGAAGACGTTGGCGACCCGGATGCCGGCTGACAGGGGCAGGTAGCTGACGGGAGAGTAGAGGGCGGTGTTGCCGAACTCCATCTCTTTGGTCTGGTTCCAGTCGAGCAGGATGACCGGTTTTTCCTTTGATCCGGTCTCCATTTCTGTCATGGCTGGATTAGCGCCAGTGCCGGCGGTCCCGTCTTCACTGTTCTGTGGCTTATCGCCGTTCAGGCTGTCTGCATCGGATGATTCGCTGTCGGTGTTTTCTCCTTCCATGCTTTCGTCATTCATACTCTCATCGTCGTAGGAGGAAGCTTCGTCATAGGAGGCTCCATCCACGGATTCTCCATTTTCATAGGTGTCTGTGCCCTCGCTTTCGTAATAATCTGTATCGCCGGTACCGGTGCCGGCTGCAGAGGACATCGGTTTTATGATTCCCGGGCCGTAGGTCGCGTCCTCCGGCAGGAAGGAGGCCGGGGAGATAAAGACAGGGGCTGCGTCTGCCGCCTCTGTTTCCCTTTCAGAGGCCTCTGCCGCGGCAGCTTCCGCGAGCAGCTCTTCCTCGGGCTTGTCCAGGTAGAGCCACACGTAGTCATCGATGGCGGCGGGCATGATATTGCCGCCCACACCGGTCTCGCCCATGTGCCTGGAGACATAACTGATCTCGGCGACCTCAAAGGCCCGCTTGAAGTGGTTTTCCTCGTCGGGGGCCATGAAGGGCGGGCAGATCTGCATGAAGACCAGCATGAGGATGGCGAGGACGACGGTCATGACGGCCGTCTCCTCGATGTCCAGCAGGATGATCAGGGCCACAAGGATGCCCAGGAGGACGCCGCCCAGGGTGTAGATGTTTTTCAGCTCCAGATTCCGGTAGGTGAGGGTGTAGCAGAGGCAGCAGGTGTGGGGCTCACCGTCGCGCTCATAGCCCTCCCCGCCCTCGGCGTAGACGTAGACGCTGATGGGGGTGGGCTCAAGAGCGGTTTCCTGAATGCTGCTGCTTTCCATGCCCTCAGCGTTTTCCGTTGTATAGATATCTCCGGACTCTGTCCCGTCAGAATCTCCGGTGTTTTCCTGCACGCTGCCTTCGGTGTTTTCGCTGACGGACCCTTCTGTGTATCCATCCGCGTTTTTCTTTTTTTCTTCCTCATACTCCTCGCCGTATTTCTCCCTGATGCGGAGGTAGTAGTGGGAATCGCTCTGCATTTTCAGCAGAGAGTTGAGCTCCAGCTTCTGATAGGATTCTGTTTCGAACATGGCGAAGGGCAGGTCCCAGGACTGGATCTTGTCATCGTCCTTATAGAGGCTGATGTGGACGTTGCCGTCATTGGTCTGCCCGGGGATCTGTGCGTTGGCGCCGAAACGGACGTTGATGGCAGCCAGGGGTTCATTTTCAAATCCGATGATCTCCTGCTGGAGGAGTTCACTGCTGAGGAGAGCAACCTCCTTCTGGGCGGAAAGACGCTCCGTAGTCCGGTCAAAGCGGTAGGTCGTGTGCACACAGAAAAAGGTGATCCCGCACAGGGTCGCAAAGGCCAGCAGGGCCTTTCTGGTGATGACCTGCGGTGTCAGGGGTTCCTTCTTGTACAGACGCAGGACGGACAGGAGAAGCCGCCTCCTGAATTTGGGGTCGACCAGGCGCAGGATCAGCTCACCGATGAGGAAGATGATCAGCGTGAGCGTGAGGATGTCCTGAAGGGGGCTGTGCATGGACCGGCCGAAGAGGAGGCGGATCAGCTGGACGACCAGCGAGACGGCCAGAGAAATGATCAGGATCTGAAGGTGCCGGACGGGCCCGGCGGTGCGGCGGAATATCTTGTATCCCTTGCGTTCAAAATTCATTATTTTAATCCTTTGGAAGTGTTGTCTTCTATATTAATCCTGAAATCCTGCTTGCGTATTGTCTGATGAAAGACGACAAACGGATATACAGTGCATATAGGAATAATAGTACTGGTTAGATGTATTGATACATAAAATGTATGGATATATAAATAGGAAGACATGCGGCGCATGTCATGTCTATCCGTAAAAGTGCGACTCTTTCATAGTAACCGAATGCTGTGCTTTTTTCAAGCACCGTGAAACAAGCATATGCGAGAATAGGCTACAGAAAAAGTAGCAGGGGCGAAAGTTGCTGCAGGGAATGAATAGCGTTTGGATTATGTTTGCTCCTAATATTTTGAGGTGTCAAACTTAATCCGGAATAGAAGCAGTAATGAGTAGAATACAGCATAGTGCAGAAATTGCAAAATCGATTTCAACTGGGAAGGCGAGACAGACCGAATGGGTTTTCACCCTTAAAATACTGTCCATAAAATGGGGAGGCCCAAAAATATCGGTGTCCATTCTACAGGGTACAGTTTACCCCGGGGGACGTTCTCGACAGTAAAATACCACGATGTTAAAAAAAACACCTGGAACAGTTCTCGATGGTACAGAATCACGAAGAGGTTTTGCAATTATAACGGAGAGAACCGTCACAGGTGGTTCGAGGCAGACTCCCGAGACTCCCGGAGCCTGATAAACTATGTAGTCGATAGGCAAAAAATATGGTATACTTTTCTCCACACGTGCTTTGTGTGCTGGGATCGTGAAGCCGTCAGAGTGCATTGACAAAACACATCACAGCAGTCATGAGACCCCCTGACAGCCGGCACATATCCCGGAACATAGCATTGGCAGTAAAACAGTTTTAAAAGATGGAGTAAATATATGGGCGGAACGAGCAATGACATCAACGACCGCATTCAGGAGGTGGCGGGCCTGATCCTGGCGGACTACAAGAACGGACGCGATATCGACAACATGGATGTCTTCAACCAGCCGGACAGCGATATGGTCATCGACATCCTGAACAAGCTGCTGAACATCCTGTTCCCGGGCTATTACCGGGAAAAATCCTATCGGAGCTACAGCTACGACAGCCGGATCACGGTCCTGATCGAGGATGTTCTCTACAACCTGCAGAAGCAGATCGCGATCGCCCTCCGCTTCAAAGAGGAATACGCGGATGCTCCCTACGAGACGATCCGCGCGGAGGCGGAGGAGCTGGGTATTGCCTTCCTGGAGAGGATCCCCCACATCCGGGCCCTGGTCAACACGGATATGCAGGCGTCCTTTGAGGGCGATCCCGCGGCCTTCAGCAAGGATGAGATCGTCCTGTGCTATCCGGGCCTTCTGGCCAGCACGGTCAACCGCCTGGCCCACGAGCTCTTCCTGCTGGGAGTGCCGCTGATCCCCCGTATGATGACCGAGTACGCCCACAGCCGGACCGGTATCGATATCCATCCGGGCGCGACCATCGGCGAGTACTTCTTCATGGACCACGGTACGGGCATCGTCGTCGGCGAGACCTCGATCATCGGAAAACACGTTAAGGTCTACCAGGGCGTCACGATCGGCGCGCTCTCGACCCGCGGCGGTCAGCGCCTGCGTGGCGCCAAGCGCCATCCCACGATCGAGGACAATGTCACGATCTACGCCGGCGCGTCCATCCTGGGCGGCGAGACCACCATCGGCGAGGGCTCTGTCATCGGCTCCAACGTTTTCATTACCAGCTCGGTCCGGCCGGGCACCCGCATCAGTGTCAAGACCCAGGAGTTGGTCATCATGAATAAGGACGATGACGTCGAGTTGGCGGGAACGCCGGAACTGGTCGCCACGCCGGATAATCTCAGGAATTTCCACGACTCGGAGGCCGACAGTACCTGGTTCTATACGATCTGAATCGTGAAACAAACGTAAGAAATCGCCGTTTATGCGCTTTATCACGGCTTTTTCATCTGAGTTCGGTAAAAATTATCAAAAACAGGAGAATCATTATGGCACTACAGGCAGGGATCAGAGGAGAAAAGAAGTTTGTCGTCAGTGCGGACCAGCTTGCTTCCCGCGTCGGGAGCGGCCTGGTGAATGTGTTTGCGACGCCGGCCATGATTGCCGGGATTGAGAACACGGCGGCCATGTCCGTGCAGCCGGAGCTGGACGAGGGAAAGACGACGGTCGGGATCTCCATCAATGTCTCCCATGTCGCGGCGACGCCCGAGGGAATGGAGGTCCGCATCGAGACAGAACTTGTCGAGCTGGCAGCCAACGGCAAGGTGATGACATTCAAAGTGACCTGCTATGATGAAGCCGGCCTCATCGGCGAAGGAACCCACCAGCGCGCCGTCGTGGATACTGCCCGGTTCGAGGCAAAGGCAGAGGCAAAAAAGGAAAAGGGCTGATCAGAGTCAATTTACACTGAGATCTATCAAAAATATGTCGATTGTAAGAAAGCTGAAAATCCGGCAGCCTTAGGAATTATAAACGGGAGACACACATGAACTATACGATCCGCCACCAGACTTCATCCTATATGCGCCTGCGGCTTGACAGGGGGCGCTTCAGCCCCGCGGAGGCGGAGGTCCTTCAGTACGCGCTGAGCGGCCTGAAGGGCGTTTCGGACGTACAGCTTTATCCCTCCTCGGGCGGGATATCCTTTTCCTATCGCGGGAACAGGGACCAGATCCTGCGCAAGCTCAATTCCCTGCAGTTCGGCAATGTAAAAATGTTTGCGGAGAAAATCGATGATACCATCGGTTCCGAGGAACTGTCCCGCAGGAAGCTCAGCCCCGAGGTCAAGGCCAGGATGCGCAGAAAGGTGATCGTGGAAGCAACCGCGGATATTCTGATGCCCATGCCGGTCCAGGTCGGATACCACCTGTACCAGCTGGTGACATTGCGGGACCTGTAAGACGGCAGGCTGCAGAAGCAGGCATCCTGCAGGGGATGCGTCTGTCGTACGTTTTACGGTCATGGCAGGTCCTGCAGGTCGTTTTCAGATATGAATGTTATGAATGAGAAAAACGGGCAAAAAGGCCATAAAATGCCTTTCTGTCCGTTTTTTGCTATGTTTTGTGGATTTTTCAGACGTAAAACCATACGCCCAATGCGCTATTTTTTATGGGCCGGATACTTGTGTGGGCGATCCGGGTATCCCGGATCCTGCGTGTTCTACAATTTGCGGTAGATGCTTTTGCGCCCCACCTCCACCAGGCCAAGCTCTGCGGGCTGGAGAATGCGTTCCCAATCGTCTGTGTGGTCGTCATTGGAGACAAAGAGATAGCCGTCTTTTGCCAGGGAAGCGGCGAGGCGTCCCTGGAGCTCGGCAATCTTGTCCGGTGAGAAGAACTTGAGGACGTTGCGGCAGATGATGACGTCGAAGCCCTCCGGGCAGGGGTTGGTCAGGAGGTATAGGATAGAGTATGGATGCTGCATATGATTGGTTTTACCAGATCTCCAGCCTGTATTCGGGGGCCAGGTACATGCCGTCGCCCTCCTTTGTGCCGTAGGTCCGGTGGAACTCCTCGAACTGCACGACGACGGCGTTGGTGCGCAGGTAGGGGAGGGGGTGGACGTCCTGTTCGATGGCGTAGGCCTCGGTCTCGAGGGTGGTCAGGGTGCGCCAGTTGGCTGCGAGCGCGCGGAAGAAGCGGTCGTAGTCAAAATTGTCCTCGCCGGCGGCGATGCGCAGCATGCATTTGACGCCGGTCAGGTCGGCGATGGCCTCGGTGTCCAACATGGCGCCGTTGACCTGGATGTCCTCCACGGGCTCAAAGCCGCAGTAGTAGTCGACCAGCTTCTGGGCGCGCTCGTGGAAGCGGCGGTAGTCCTCCTCGGTCCACCAGTTGCGCAGGTTCCCCCGCTCGTCATACTGGCGGCCGGAGGTGTCGAAGGCATGGGAGATCTCGTGGGCAACGACGACGCCGACATGGCCCAGCTTCTCCTCGTAGGACATTTTGTCGTTGTAGAATTCTCCGCCCAGGATGCCTGCGGGTATGTTGATGGAGTTGTCGAGCGAGTAGTAGTAGGCGTTGACCTCCTGGGGATTGGCGATCCAGGCTTCGCGGTCGACGGGCTGGTTGACCTCCTCCGCGTTCAGGCGGCAGGTCTCCTCCGAGATGGCGATGCGGGCATCGACCAGGGAGCCGCCCTCGTCGGGGCCGGCGAAATCGAGAAGGTCCTCAAGGTCGGCATCCTCTTCGCCGAAGTCCTCCTGGCTGGCGACGCGGATGGTGAGATTGTCCAGCTTTTTAATGGCCTCCGCGCGGGTCCCGTCGGACAAAAAGTCGGCGGACTGGAGCATGGCGTGATACTCGTCCAGGACGTCATCGATGAGTTCTGTGACGTCTCTGCGGGTCCTGTCGGTGATGTAGGTCTCGGCGTAGACATCGCCCAGCTCGGGGCCCAGGACGCTGTCGACGGCATCGCAGGCGGCCTTTTTGTCCTCGACCTGGCCGGAGGAGCCGGAGAGGACGTTCTGGACCATGATCTTGCGGTTGTAGCAGTCGTGATCGAGCAGGTCCATGAACTGGAGGACATCGGAGACCAGGAGGTAGGCCTTCATCTTGTCCAGATGTTCTTCGTCGTAGAGCTCGCTCATGCAGGCCAGCCACTCGGGCTCCTGGAGGATAAAGACCTCGGATTCCTCGAGGCCGGCGCCCTCGAGCATGCCGGTCAGGGGAAAATCGCCCTGCTCCGTGACCAGGTCGGCATAGGAGCGTGGATTGTTGGTCCGGATGGAGGAATCCTCGGCGCTGTGTTCCTCGGTCGTCATCATGTGGGCGGCCATTTCGCACTCAAAGGCATAGCTGTCCTTGAGGATCTGGTCCCGCTCCTCATCGAGATAGCCCAGGCGCTCCAGCATGTAGCCGGCGGCCTGCATATAGCGGGGCTGGGTCTCCCAGCTGTCGGCCTCCAGGTAGTCGTAGTACGTGGGATCCGAGAAGACCAGGGACGGGGGTGTGATGTAGACGGCGTTGTTGTCCGCGTCGTTGGGGTTGGCCGCCGTGAAGGCGCCGCAGAGGGGCAGGGCCCGGATGGTCGTGTCGGGATCGGACAGATAGTAGGTCATCTGGTCCAGGTTATGTACGTCGAGTAGGGGCTGGACGACATCCCGCAGGGGCTCGATGCCCGCGGCGTCGCGCGCGTCCCAGTCCAGCCACATCCTGTAGTAGTCCTGCACCAGCTTCTGGCAGTGGGCGATATAGGGGTCGGAGAAGGACACCCTGCTCTCCAGGATCCGGACCAGCTCGTCGTCCACCTCCAGCTGCCGCTCGGCGAAGGTGTCGTAGGAGTAGTAGCCGGTCGGGATCTCGTTGGAGGTCAGCCAGTCGCGGTTGACCGCTGCGTGGAAGTCGTCTGTCTCCGTGAGTCCGCCCAGCTTGTCGACGTTTTCCACGATATCGGAGCAGAGCCAGGGGTAGGCACTCGCCTTCTCATCCGGATCCGGATCGTCGTAGGGGAGGGTGAAGAGTTCGGCGGAGAGGCCTGCGTTTTCCCCGTCCGCGCCGGACTGGCCTGTGCCTGCACTCTGTCCGCCTGCGCCGGCAGATCCGGTGCCGGCTCCGCTCTGGCCGGATTTGGGGGCGTCCGTGACCTGCCCGATTTTAGGGATCAGCCTGCCGCAGCCGGAGATGGTTGTGGCGGCCAGCACGAAGGCAAGCAGGAGAGCGAGCAGTTTTTTGTTCTGATGGTCATTTTTGTTGGGGAAAGAAATCATACTTTACATTCCTCGTATGCGCTGTGAAAAGTTATTACAATCGTTATTTGAAACTTACGCTGTTATTCTGAAAATCTGACAGGAATGGTATCCAGAATCTGCTTCAGCTCTTTTTCCTGCAGATATACCGGGTTGAGACGGCTTTTCTGATACTGGAGATAGGTATTGTGTGTCTGTTCTTCGAGCAGTCTGGTGAAGAACTGTTCCCAGCTGAAGTATTCTGTGCTGTCAATGAAGTCCTCCGGATGTTCCAGGATATCCTGCACGTACTTTCCGTCGATCAGACCTGAGCGCAGGATCAGCCATTCGAAAGACTCGGGCAGATAAAGGCGGATATTTCCTTTTTTCACCATTAACTGGTAGAGTTCATTCATTTCAGGGCCGATGGCTGCCCCGTCTGCAATTCCAAGAATCACATTTCCCTGAGTGGCGGCAAGCTCTTTTCGAAGGCTGGACTTGCCACCGGCACTTTGGCATTGTATATGATTCTGACGGCAGACATGGTCAAAGAAGGTGAACCCGGAATGGGAATCCTCTGTGACCACAGCATCAGGGATCATTCCAACAGAAACTGCTCCGGAAGCGGGATGGTGATTGCTTTCAGAATATACCGGAGGAGCAGTCTGAGTAGTCTGATCGATATTCTTTGAGGGTTCATAAATACGATACAATTCATTATAAGTCCGCTTCAGGTCATGATATTTTCCGGATGCATGGATTCCGTAGATCTCATCCACAGAATATGGAAGGTTAGGGAGGTCCTCCCGGGTGACGATCACAAAATAATTGTCTGACTGTCTGACAGCTCTGGCAAAGTCCTCGGATTTGATAAAAACACTGTCTTCGTCTAAAAAGATGATCTGGTCATGCAGAAGGGGCAGAATGATCTGCCAGTCAGCGGCAGGGAGTGTGCGGCAGTTTTTGCTGCAGGAAATTTCTATGCCCGAACTGGTGCCGCGGCTGGTCAGAAGATCGATCATATTGATCAGAGTTGTCTTTCCTGAACCGCTGTCACCGCGGATGATGGTGATATTGCGTCGCAGATCAAACTCGTAATGAACGCGGTTGTTCTGGATGATAATGTGATATTTGCCTTTCATTCCAACCTCTGTGAACAGTGGTCTGCTCCGGAAAGAACTTCCGGAAGCGGAGAAGTAATGGTATTACCGCTCGTCGATATTGAATGCCTCATCCAGGTATTCTGCATAGCCGTGAACGATCTTTGCGGTATTGTCGATGCAGGCAGTGAAATCCCCCGCACGGGAAAAATCCATGACATGATGCAGGACGATTCGGAGGTCTTTTTCCTGCGCAATCCTGACAATCCATTTCGCGCAGTTGTCGCCGCACGCGGAAGCGTTAAAAATTTTCCCTGACGAGTCGTATGCCATCAGGATCAGTGTCTTGACTCCGCCGGAGATTTCTTTGGGAGAGATAGGTCCCAGCACTGGACTCTCGACCAGGTGCGCGCTGATCACCTCGGACTTGTCGATATCCAGAATCATTTCTTTCGTCAGAGGTGTTGTCATCCATGCATCATCATATTGATTGTCAAAAAAAGTCGGTGGATGGTAGATCTCCTGATCCAGGGATCCGAAGTGGATGGTCAGCATATCCAATCCTTTCCAAAGCAAGATGGCGGCTGCATGCTATTTGGATTATGTAAAAAATAATCATTCCTATTCTACCACAGAAAAAAGAGAATGAAAAAGGAAGCAGAAAATATCCGCGTCCTGCTTGACCAGTGCCATCAAGCGTGTTATATAATAAGTATAACAGAATGATAACAATCAGCTTTCCTGTGCCGCGAAAAGCATAGGCGGCGGGAACAGGAGGTGTATGATGGCAGGATATAGAGAGAACAGAAACAGAAGAACAAATACCGGAAACAGTGGAAATACCGCAGGTCGTGGAAAGGATCTCTACGCGGTCCTGGGTGTGGCCCGGAATGCGGATGCAAACCAGATCAAAAAAGCCTACCGGAAGCTGGCCAAGAAGTATCACCCGGATTCCAATGCGGGCAATGCGGAGGCGGAGAAGAAGTTCAAGGATATCTCCGAGGCGAATGCCATCCTGGGAGACGCGGAAAAGCGGAAGATCTACGATGAATTCGGCTACGAGGCCTTTGCCTCGGGCATGGATCCCAAG
Source organism: uncultured Lachnospiraceae bacterium (assembly GCA_902781215.1). Lineage (GTDB taxonomy): Bacteria > Bacillota > Clostridia > Lachnospirales > Lachnospiraceae > CAG-791. Next base: position 22,885 of record CACZIO010000018.1, on the reverse strand, counting down.
GAGTATGCAAAGCGCATGCATGAGGCGCAGCAGGCTGGTTTCGGCGGCTTTGCCGGCGGCGGACCGGGTGGATTCGGAGGATTTGGCGGCTTCGGTGCCGGTGGCTTTGGCTCCGGCACTTTTGGAAAAAATGGAGGCCGCAGCGGCTTTTTCAGAAATGGCGACGGAAGCTACACCAGCTTTCATTTCTCCGGCGACGGAGCCGGGGCGGGCGGTGATTACGGCGACCTGTTTGAGAACCTCTTCCGGGGCGCAGGAGCAGCCGGCGCCGGTTCCGCTGGTGGTACAGGCGGCAACAGCGGCAGCGCGCGCTTTTTCCGCGGAGAGGGACCGGGCAGCGGAGGTTTCGCCGGCGGCCGCGGTTTCACACAGGCCGGCGCAGGCAGCGCAGGAGCCGGCGGTTTTGGCGGCCCGTCCGGCGGCATGAACCTGGACGCGGAGGTTCCTGTCCGTATTTCCTTTATCGAGGCGGTTCTGGGATGTGACCGGGACATCCGTCTGCAGAAGGAGGACGGGACCGGCACGCAGACGCTCCGGGTCCACATTCCGGCCGGTATCGACAGCGGCAAGAGCGTCCGCCTGCGGGGCAGAGGGCATTCGACTGCGGACGGTTCCCGCAAGGGTGACCTGCTGCTCAAGGTGACGGTCGAAGAGAGCAAGGCTTTTTCCAGAAAGGGAAATGACCTCTACACGACGGCGAGTGTGCCCTTCACGACGGCTGTCCTGGGCGGCGAGGCGGAGGTCTCTCTGCCGGATGGCAAAAAGGTCTTCTGCAAAGTGCCGCGCGGAACGGACGCAGGAAAGAAGATCCGGCTCCGCGGCAAGGGCATCCAGCCGGAGAAGAGCGGATCGCAGGCAGGTGACCTGTACGTGACGGTCCAGGTGCAGGTGCCCAAGGACCTCACGGAAGCGGAGATGAAAAAGCTCCGCGAATTCGAGAGTATGTATCGCACAAGGACCGGAACGGGCGCGGGTGGTAAAAATGGATACGGCGGAAGAAATGCCGGATGATGCCGGAAAGACCGGCAGAAACGCCGGATGATATTGTAAAGCGGAAGAGAAGAAGACAGGCGGACAAAAGCGATTGAGCGCTGATGTCCGCCTGTCTTTTTAGGATGAGAGAATGCACCGCTTTTTTTGCAAAGAAGAAAAGCAACCGCCCGGATCAGATGACCACGGGCGGTTGCCTTTTCAGCTCTTATAGGAGTTTTCCGGTATTTTGTCCGCCCCGGCCGGAAGCGGGGTGTGTCAGGCGGCTAAGCCGCGTTGATCACGGATGGACATTTTTCGCAAGTCTGCGGATGGTCTTCGATTAGCGAAGCATGTTGCCGGACATGACCATCTTCTGGACTTCGCTGGTGCCTTCGTAGATCTCAGTGATCTTGACATCACGGAGAAGACGCTCAACACCGTACTCACGGCAGTAGCCGTAGCCGCCCATGTACTGAACAGCGTGACGGCAGACATCGTTCGCGATGGTAGCGGCGAACAGCTTAGCCTGTGCAGCGAGGAAGTTGTAGTTCTCGTGGTTGTCCTTGGCAACAGCTGCCTGCCAGGTCAGAAGACGAGCGGCGTTGATGTTGGCCTGGTCCTCAGCCATACGGAACTGAGTGTTCTGGAAAGCGGTGATGGGCTTGCCGAACTGCTTTCTCTCTTTGCAGTACTTGATGGCAGCATCAAGAGCGCCCTGTGCAAGACCGACAGACTGAGCAGCGATACCGATACGGCCGCCGTCGAGAGCCTGCATAGCGATCTTGAAGCCCTGGCCTTCCTTGCCGAGCATATCGTCTTTGTGGACGCGAACGTTGTTGTAGTAAACCTCTGCGTTGGAAGCAGCGCGGATACCCATGCGCTTGATGTCAGGCTGAACCTCAACACCTGCGGTGTTCTTGTCAACGAGGAATGCGGACATACCCTTGTGAGCGGGCAGGGACTTGTCGGTCAGAGCGAATACCAGGAAGGTATCAGCAAAACCGGAGTTGGTGGTGAAGATCTTGGAACCGTTGATGACATAGTAGTCGCCATCCTTGTCAGCGGTGGTCTTTGCACCGGCAACGTCGGAACCAGCGTTGGGCTCGGTCAGGCCGAAGCAGCCGATCTTGCTGCCGTCAACCAGGGGACGAAGCCATTTCTCTTTCTGCTCGGGAGTAGCGTACTGCTCAACGATGGAAGCGCAAAGAGAAGTGTGAACGGAGATGGTAACGCCGCAGCTACCGCAGACCTTGGAGATCTCTTCCATCTCAAGGCAGTAGGTCAGATAATCCATACCTGTGCCACCGACTTCCTCACTGAAAGGAACGCCGAAGAAGCCAAGCTCCATCATCTTGTGGATGAGGTCCATATTCATCTCTTCCTTCTCATCCATCTCCTCAGCGATGGGAGCGATCTCGTTCTGTGCGAAATCACGGAAAAGCTTCTGCATGTCCTTCTGCTCTTCAGTCAGAGAAAAGTTTACCATAAAATGCCTCCTCATAAAATGTGTGCATTGGCCGGCGCTCTGTGAGAATACACAGTTAACCGGCGGGTTGGTTTTTCTAATAATTAGCATACTAACTAATTTGAAAAATTGCAAGCCCTGCATGGGTTTTTTCTGCTGAAAAATGCAACAAAATTATGGATGGATTTTTGTGCATAGTGTTAGAGCAGACTGGCATTCCTGTATACAATCCTGTCGGATATGTGCAGAAAACCCTGCTGCATCGTCTGCGGAACCTGCATGGGACCGGCTGCGGGAGCCGGCAGGTTAACCCTGCTGCATCGTCTGCAGAACCTGCATGGGACCGGCTGCGGAAGACGGCAGGTTAACCCTGCTGCATCGTCTGCAGAGCCTGCATGGGACCGGCTGCGGAAGAGGGCAGGTTACGAGCGCTCCGGGCGGAGCATCTGGTAGCCGATGCCGATGTGGGTCTCGATCAGGCTGAAGTCCGGCTGCGCGGCGCGGAGCTTTTTGCGGAGCGATGTCATGTAGACGCGGAGGGAGACGATGTCGGTCTCCACGCCGCCGCCCCAGATGCGGTCGATGATGTAGGAGTGGGTCAGGACCCTGCCGGCGTTGACGGACAGCAGGGTCAGGAGCTTGTATTCGATGGCGGTCAGGTGGACCTCCCTGCCGGCGCAGAGGACGCGGCGGGATGCATAGTCGATGGTCAGGTCTCCGTTGACAAAGACGGCGTCCCGGGTCTGCCGGCGGTCGCCGATGTACTGCATGCGGCGGGCGGCGGCCCTGATGCGGGCCAGGAGCTCGTCGATGGAGAAGGGCTTGGTGAGGTAGTCGTCGGCGCCGCTGTCCAGGGCTTCGATCTTGTCGGCATCCTCCCCGCGGGCGCTGATGATAATGATGACGGCGGAGGACCAGGCGCGCACGGTCCGGATGACTTCGATGCCGTCGATGTCCGGGAGCCCCAGGTCCAGCAGGATCAGGTCCGGCTGGTGGGAGGCGCACAGGGAGACGGCCTCCCGGCCGGTGGATGCGGCTGTGTAGCTGTAGTGGTTGAGCTTGAGAGTGGTGGTGATCAGGTTGGAGACGGAGCGGTCGTCCTCCACCACCAGGATCTTCATTTCCTTCATGATGTCTGGTCCTTTTTGGTCAGTTGTTTTTTACCTGCGCACAGCGCCCGTCGGGATCCGCGCGGCGGGGAGCCGGAAGCGGAAGACGGCGCCGGCAGGTATGTTGTCCAGCACTTCGATGGAGCCGCCGTGGGCATGAAGGATCTGGGCGCATAGGTTGAGGCCCAGTCCCATGGATCGGCTGCTGTCGGAGAGTGTGTGGTGTCCCGTGTAGAAGAGTTCGAAAACATGGGGCTTGTCATCGTCCGGAATGCCGGGGCCCTCGTCCGCCACGTCGACGGTGACGGTGTCCGGGGTGCAGGCCAGCCGGATCTCGATCCTGGTGCCGTCGGGCGTGTATTTGAGGGCATTGCCCAGCAGGTTGATGAGGACCTGCATGATCAGGCGGGAATCCATCTGTACAAGTGGCAGGCAGATCCCGGAGTCCGGAGAAATATCCGGCGCGTCCTGCAGGAAGACGATCTCGTGGAGGGGGTGCGCGGGCAGGTGGCGCAGGCTCTCATCGATGACGTCCTCCATGTTCTCGATGGTCATGCGGACGCCGGGACCGCTCTCCAGGCGGGTCATGGCCAGGATGTTCTCAAACTGGGCGTTGAGCCAGCCCGCGTCCTCCATGATGTCCCCGTAGAGCTTGCAGCGCTCCTCGCGGGGCAGGTCGGCCTCGTGACTGCGCAGGTTGGCGGCATTTCCGTAGATGGAGGTCAGCGGGGTGCGCAGGTCGTGGGAGATGGAGCGCAGGAGCACGGTCCGGAGGCGCTCGTTCTCCGCGTTGATCTCGGCTTTTTTCTGCTCCTGGATGATCCGCTTGTTTTCGAGCGCCATGGTGCCCTCGTGCACGATGGACAGGAGGATGGTGTTCTCGAATTCCGTAAAGGGCCGGTCCTCCATGTCGATGCCGATCACGCCGTACTGGCTGTCGCCGGAAAAGACGCTCAGATAGCGGCAGGTGCAGTCCTCGAAATGGGAGGTGAAGGCACCGGACTGGTGGCTGTTCTGCATGGACCAGCGCACGGCCTCCTGTTCGCGCTCCGGGACCTGAGGGGAGATGGTTTTTTCTCCCGCGGGAAAGAGGAGGTAAGCGGGAACTGCGGCAGGGGCATCCGGGAGGCCGGACGGTTCAACAGATTCTGTGTCTGTCATTCTTCCGGGGGTACCGGTGGTCTCAGAAGTCTTCCCGGTGACCGGGGCTTTTTTTTCGGAGTCCGTATATGGAAAAAAGATGACAGCCCGGTTCAGGAGGTGGACCAGCTGCATACAGGTGGTGTTGATGACCGCGTCGCTGTCCGCCGCGCTCTCCAGCCGGTTGGAGGTGTCCAGGAGGACCTTGGCCTGGTAGGCGTTCTCCGCGGAGACACGGGCGATGTTTTTGAGCCGGACGGCGACCGTGCCGGTGATCAGGGCCGCCACGACGGTGACCAGGTAGGTCATGACATAGGCGGAGTCGTAGACCAGCAGGGTGAAGCGCGGCTCGATAAACAGGAAATTAAAGAGCAGGACGTAGAGGACGGCCGCGAAGGTGCCGTAGATCCTGCTGGAGGTCATGACCGAGGCGATGAGGACGCCCAGGATGTAGATCGTGATGATGTTGGAGTTGCTGTACCGCGATACATAGAACCAGGAGGCCAGGAGGGTGGCGACGGTCATGACGCCGAGGACCAGGACCAGGTCCTGCGGATTCCAGATCGGGGCGCCGGGCGTATTCCGGCGGATGGTCCCCGCATAGGAGGAGGAGACCGGGTCGGGAATGATGTGGATGTCCACCGTCGGCAGATAGCTCAGGAGCTTTTCATTGATCGCGGGCTTTGTCTGCAGGAAAAAGGACGGCGGGCTGTAGCCGAGAAAGAGGTCCGTCACGCCCTCGTGCCGGGCGTATTCGGAGATGGTCAGCGGGATGTCGCTGCCGCGGATCGTGTGGACTTCAAAGCCGCATTCGCGGGCATAGCGGATGTTTTCGCGAAGGCGGGAGTCCTCGTCCGCCTCGCGGCCGGAGGTGCCCACATAGAGGGCGAGCGGCGCCGGGTCGGGGACGTTTCCTGACCCGGCAAATCTGGCGGCGGCGCGGATCACGCGCCGGCAGCTGGGCGAGGGGGAGAGGCAGACCATAACAAGAGGGCGGGACACATCGCTGTGCCTTCCGCCCGTGTTTTCTGTATGGCTGTGATCCTGCAGATACTGTTTATTCTGCATAATCTGTAAACCTGTAAAACTGTGAACGTTTCATGCCCGGTATCCCCTGCACATCCTGCTTCTATAGTGCAGGCGGCACAGCTCTGAAAGACGCGCTGCTGGCCTGACGGAAAGGCCGGCGCGTAAACAGCGCCACCCTCCGTTTTGGCGGGCCGGATGGACCGTCCTTAAAAAGAGTCAGTGGGAACCGTCCCGGATGACTCAGGTGACGCAAAAAGAGTCGGTGAGAACCGTCCCGGATGACTCATTCCTTGTCGTGGAAGGTCTGGGCCGCGGAGAAGTCTCTGGAGAAGTTCTTGCGGGAGTCGGTTTTGGGACGGTCTTTGCCGAAATACTTCCGGAAGCCCTTCCTGATCATATAATACACCAGGCCGGCATATAATGCGAAGCCGAGGATGGCAAAAATGTCTTCGGTCATCAGTGTAAGCATTTTCATCATGATCATTCACCTCGTATCTTTTACCGGGAGTCCGGAGAAAACTCTCCGGTCGGGAAATATGGCGGCTGCTGCAGGGACAGGGCCTGTCTGCTGTCACAGGATCTTGTGGACGGCTTCTGTCTTGCCCAGGACCAGCATGGTCTGGCCTCTGTGGAGCATGGTCTCAAACCCGATATCCATGTTCATCTCGGGGGGAGGGGACTCCTTGGAGTGGTCGGAGCCGGGAGGCAGGACCTTGTGGGTGAAGGGATCGCGGACCCCGAGGATGTTGATGTGGTATTTGCGCCGGACGTCGAGCTCTCCGATGCGGTGGCCGCTCCAGCGGGCCGGGACATCAATCTCGTAGACGCCGTAGCCGTCAGAGACGTCGACGTAGTTGGAGATGCTGTTGGAGCTGAAGCGGATCGCGGTCCAGATGCCCAGCTCGCGCTCAGGAAAGACGACCTGGGAGGCGCCGTTGCGGAGCAGGAATTTCTCCTGCCGGTGGCTGGTCGCCCGGGCAATGATGATCCGGGCCCCGAGCTCATCCAGGGTAAAGGTCGTCTGGAGGGAACTGAGGAAGTCGTCTCCGATCGCAACGATGCAGATGTCGTAGTTTTTGACACCGAGTGAGCTCATGAAGGCAGTGTCGGTGCTGTCGCCGATCCTGGCATCCGTGACGTAGGGCAGGATCTGGTTGATCCGGTCCTCGTCCTTGTCCACGATCATGACCTGTTCACCCAGGTCGTGGAGTTTCATGGCGGTGTAGCGGCCGTATCTGCCGGCCCCGATAATCAGGAAGTCCCTGGACATGTTTTTGCTCCTTTTTATCGAAAAAACGGTATTTCAGTGCGGTATAGTTTATTCCCGTGTTGTATCTGTTCAAATGACGGTTAACCGACGGAGACCTTTTCGACCGGCATGCGGCCGATGTTGGTGACGGCCGAGGATGCGAAGGCATAACCAAGTGTGAGGCCGCCGATCCTGCCGAAAAACATGAAGGAGATCAGCAGGGCCTTTGACAGGCTGCAGAGACCGGTGGTGATGCCGGTCGTGAGCCCGACGGTGCCCAGGGCCGAGGCGCACTCAAACATGGACGGCAGGATGGGGAGCTCCTCCATCGAAGAGATGAGGAGGGTCCCGCCCAGCAGCAGAAAAATGTAGAGGGTGAGCAGGGCCATGGCGTTGCGGATCGCGTCGTTTTCGATGCGTCTGTGGAAGCAGTTGACCTGGTTCCGGCGCTGCAGGAAGGTTCCGGATGACAGAAGCAGTACCGCCATCGTGGTGACTTTCATGCCGCCGGCCGTGGAACCGGGGGCGCCGCCGATCATCATGAGGATGATGGTGATCAGCCAGCTTCCCTCGCTCATCTGCGCGTAGTCCGCTGTGTTGAAGCCGGCTGTCCTGGGTGTCACCGCCTGGAAGAGGGAGAGCAGCAGGCGCTCGGATCCGCTGTTTCCCCGGAATTCACAAAAGTAGAAATAGAGGGCGGGCAGCAGGATCAGGGCTGCTGTCGAGGTCAGGATGATCTTGGACTGCAGGCGCAGTTTCCTGAGGCGGAAGCGGCAGCTGATCAGGTCGCTCCAGGTCAGAAAGCCCAGGCCGCCCAGGATGATCAGGAGCATGATGGTGACGTTGACCGCCGCGTTGGCGGAGAAGGATGTCAGGGAGGAAAACTGCTGCTGCGTTCCCATCAGGTCGAAGCCGGCGTTGCAGAAGGCGGATACGGAGTGGAAGATGGCATAGCCCAGGCCCTTCCAGAGTCCGAATTGTCCGGCAAAGACGGGAAGCAGGCAGAGGGCGCCGATTCCTTCTATACAGAAGGTGCCGGCGACGAGAAAGCGCATGAAGCGGACGACGCCGCCGATCTGCGGGGCCGAGACTGCGTCCTGGACCGCCAGGCGCGGCAGGAGTCCGATCTGGGCGCGGGTCATGGACAGCAGGGCTGTCGCGGCTGTGACGACACCGAGTCCGCCGATCTGGATCAGGATCAGGATGACGGTCCGGCCGAACAGGGTCCACTGGGCCGCCGTGTCAAAGACCACCAGTCCCGTCACGCAGGCGGCGGAGGTCGAGGTGAACAGGGCATCCAGGAAGGTTACTTCCTCCGCCCCCGTGGAAGCGCAGGGCAGGCGCAGTAAAAAGGCGCCGGTCAGGATCATGAGTACAAAGCTGATCAGGATCATCCGGAAGGAGGAAAGGTGATCCTGTATATAGATTTTTACATTTAACATAGGGGATCCCTCCACGAATGATCATCTTTCGTCTTTTATATTCTCATTATGATTGAAAACAAGTAAAAACGGGATTAAAGAGCGATGGGATGAAATTAAGATTCCATTAAGATTTGTAACCTGCACTAAAAAGCCCCGGTGGATACAGGTCTGATCAGCATAGATCTGTCAGGTCTGTATTCACCGGGGCTTTTCATTCGTTCATTCAGCCTGGGGCATCAGGCAGGGAGTTTCAGACAGGATCCCGGATGACCGGGAGAACCGATTGTTTTTCCCCTTGCATGAAAGCGGAAGGGCTTTACCAGTCGGAATCCCAGTCCGTGTCGCCGGAATCCCAGTCGGAGGAATCCCAGCCGCTGTCGGAGTCGCTGTCGCTGCTGCTGCGCGATTCCTCCCAGTCGGAGTAGAAGTCGGTGTTGGAGAAATTGGTCGTGCCGGAGCCGTAGTCGTAGTATTCGGACGTATAGAACTCGTCCGCGTTCTGGGTCAGGTCCTCGGGGGTGCTGGAGGCCGGATACCAGTTATTGTAATCATTGTCAAAATAGTACCAGGTGTCATCCAGGCTGTAATAGTAGGTGTCGTTGTAGTGGTAGTAACCGTTTTTGAACTTATTGGCCACTGCGTGCATGAAGAGGTTGACACCGACCACGGCGATGACGCAGTAGATGACGGCGCGGTAGATCCCGCTGTTCTGCTGTTTCCGGACCGTCTTCACGGCCTTCTGCTTCTGGCGCTCGACATGGTGGGACTTCTGGTTGAGGATCTCGCTCTGCAGGCGCTCGTAGAGCTCATTGACCGCGTAGGCCTCGTCCTTGCCGCGGTAGCGCACGGCGCGCGAGCCGTCAGCCTTGTTTTTGTAGACGACAAACTCGCCCGCGTCATCCTTGTAGATGCCGAAGGCGCGGGGCTTTTTGTAGTCCTCTCCGATAAAGAAGCGGGTGCGCTCAGGCGTGAAGCCGTTGGCCTCGCAGTACTGTTTCAGTTCCTCGATGGTTTTGGGAACCGCGTCGGAGGTGCGGTGCAGGTGCTCGTTGGGGGAGCCGCAGTTGGGGCACTGGGCGATGTTGTCATCGTAGTACTGGCCGCAGTAGGAACATTTGACCTTCATGGATGGATCTCCTTTGATGCTGGGTATCTTTCGCAGACATTATACATCGAATCCCTATGCAATGCCAGAAATGCAGTGCCCCAAAATCCAATCCAGAATCCGATGCCGGAAATGTAATGCCAAAAATTCAGTGCGGAAAATGCTCTGCCGGAAATGAATCACATCGGCTCGGCCTCGAAATCGGCGCTGTAGAGTGTGAACCTGTCCCGGTCGATGTCGATCAGGCCTTCTTTTTTCAGGGAGGAGAGCTCCCTGGTCATGGCGCTGCGGTTAATGCAAAGGTATTCCGCCATCTCGGTCCGGTTCAGGGGCAGGCGGAAGCTGGCGCTCCCCTGGCGGCGGGCCTCCATGGAGAGGAAGGTGAGGATCTTGTCGCGGACACTTCCGCGGGAGGTGGCCTCGATCTTCTGCATGAGCCGGCGGTTTTTGTCCGCGATCATGGAGAACATGTTCTGGGCCAGGCTGTGGTGGAAAGGACAGCTGTTCTCGCAGGGGTGGAGGATGCGGCTGCCGGGCAGAAAGAGGATGAGGGCGCCGGAGGCGGCGATGTAGGAGACGCCGTCCCGGTCCGGGGACTGGCCTGTGAAGACAAAGGTCTCTCCGAAGAGGTCTCCTTCTTTTAAATAGGCGATCAGGGCGCGGCTGCCCCAGACATCCTCCTTGTACAGATGGACCGTGCCTTCCAGAATGGTGCCGACATTCCCGTCGAGCTCGCGCTCCAGCCGGATATGTTCATCTTTGGCGTAGCGCCGGATCCTGCAGCCCAGGCAGTCGAAGAGCAGGGTGCAGTCAGCCGGGGTGATCCTGTCGAAGAGTGGCAGGGTGGAAATGTCGGTGATATGGGCGGTGGGCATGAAATACCTCCTGTATGAAAAAATACAAGTCCGGGCCTGTTGTGAAGGCTATGGACGGCAGGCTCCCTGCGAAATGACAGCAGGAACAATGCGAATAGCGGTGCGCCGGGCAGGCGTAAACACGGAATAATGCCTGAACAGGATCATCCATGTATACGAGGCTCCGTCCATGTATTGAGCGTAAACAGTGCAGGCGGTCCGTATGTTGACGGTAGAAACTATTATATATCAATTGTTGCGTGCGCAACAGATTACTTTTTTGAAATATAGTAAAATTATACAGAATACGCGAATATAACAGCGGTTAGTATGTGCAAACTGTCGAACCCGGAGCGGGTTTCGCACGAGAGGAGGAAGGTGCGTATGCGGAAAGTACAATCGACCTGCAATTTCTGCGCGATCGACTGTAATCTGGACTTCTATGTGGAGGACGGAAGGATCGTTCGCACAGTGCCGACGAAGGGGTATCCCGTCAACGACGGCTTCAGCTGCATCAAGGGCCTGTCGCTGAGCAAGCAGCAGACCACGGTCAAGCCGGATGCCCTGCCCAAGATCCGGCAGGCGGACGGATCCATGAAGGAGGTCTCCTGGGACGAGGCCTTCGGCCATGTGGCGGGAAAGATCCAGGAGCTCCAGGAAAAATACGGCCGTGAGAGTGTCGCCGGGATCAGTACCGGTCAGCTCACGCTGGAGGAGTTCGCCATTTTCGGGCACGTTATGCGCAATTATCTGCAGACCAATGTGGACGGCAATACGAGGCTGTGCATGGCGTCGGCAGCGGTGGCCCACAAGGGGACCTACGGCTATGATGCGCCCGGCTACACCCTTCAGGACCTGGAGTTGTCCGACACGATCATTTTCATCGGCGCCAATCCGGTCGTCGCCCATCCCATTGTCTGGGGGCGGGTCCGCAACAACCAGGTGCCGGGGCACAAGATCATCGTGATCGATCCGCGCCGGTCCGAGACCGCCATGAACGCGGACTACCACTATGAGATCAGGCCCAGGTCCGACCTGGTCCTGCTCTACACGCTGGCCAATGTCCTGATCGAAAAGGGCTGGATCGACCGCCCCTTCATCGATGCCCACACCAACAAATTCGACGAGTTCGCGGATTTCGTGAAGGCTTTCCCGCTCTCCCGCGGGGCGGAGGTCTCCGGGATCAGCGAGGACCGCATCATGGAGCTGGCGACGTTGATCCACGAGGGGAAGGCTGTCTCCTTCTGGTGGACCATGGGCGTCAACCAGGGCTACGAGGCCGTCACGACGGCGAGGGCCATCATGAACCTGGCCCTGATGACCGGCAACATCGGAAAGCCCGGCACCGGCGGCAACTCCATCACCGGCCAGTGCAACGCCATGGGCTCCCGTCTCTTCTCCAACACCACCTGCCTCTTCGGCGGCGGCGATTTCACGGACGAGGCGGAGCGGAAGAGGCTGGCGGACATCATCGGTATCGACCCGAATCTGATGGCGAAAAAGCCCACCATTCCCTACAACCAGATCATCGAGGGCATCAATGAGGGCCGGATCAAGGGCCTCTGGATCCTCTGCACCAACCCCCGCCACTCCTGGACCAACAACGAGACCTTTGCCGAGGCGGCGAAAAAGCTGGAGCTCTTTGTCGTCCAGGACATCTACGACAACATCGAGAGCGCGGAGGACGCGACGGTCTTTTTCCCGGTCGTGCCCGGCATCAAGAAGGCCGGCCAGTACATCAATCTGGAGCGCCGCATGTCCGCCATGCGCCCGGTTCTGCCCCGCGGAGAGAACGAGATCTCGGACTACGAGTGCATTCTGGGCGTCGCGAAGGCTCTGGGCATGGGCAGCGCCATCGAGCGCTGGGAGACCCCTCAGCAGTGCTTCGACATGCTGCGCGAGATCTCCCGCGGCAAGCCCTGTGATTTTTCCGGCATCAAGTGGGATGAACTGGAGAACTCCCACGGCCGTCAGTGGCCCTATCCCGAGGGAAGGGAGGCGGAATTTGCCGCCGACCAGCGCAGGCTCTACGAGGACGGCGTCTTCTACACACCAAATGGAAGGGCCAATTTCCTCTTCGAGGAGCCGCTGGACAATCCCTATGTCCAGTGCGACGAGTTCCCCCTGGTCTTCAACACCGGCCGCGGCACGGTCGGCCAGTGGCACACGCAGAGCCGGACCAAGGAGGTTAAATTCGTGGAGGATGTCTCCCTCAAGAAGGCCTATCTCTACATGAACACGAAGATGGCGGCGGAGAACGACATCCATGAGATGGACCAGGTCCGGGTCTACTCGGTCAACGGACAGGATGCGGTCTTTTTTGTCAAGGTCACGGACAATGTGCCCTACGACCAGCTCTACGCGCCCATCCACTATGTCGAGTGCAACAAGCTGACGCCGTCGAACTACGACAAGTATTCCAAAGAGCCCAACTACAAGGGCGGTATCTGCCGGTTTGAAAAGATCGCCAGGGGATAACCGGAACCAGGGCTCGAAACGAGCTCCGGCTGATTTGACGAGGATCTTTTCAAAGAGACTGCAAGTTACAGTTAAGACTGCCTCGAAACTCGAGGTGTTTTTCGCGGCATTTTCGCGAAAAACCCGAGTGGAACGGCGCGCGGCGCACGCACAGCGCATTGGAATCGCCGCGCGCATCGTTACAAGTTCACGCCCTCGATAGGGCGTGAACAGTAACGACTGCAAGCATAAGGAGGCCTGCGATTTATGTACAGAATCAAGATCGACCGCAGCCGCTGCATCGGATGTCTCACCTGCGTGACCGCCTGTGTGGTCAGCCATGAGACGGAGAGCGGCGACGCGCGCAACCGCGTTGTCATCGACAGCGAGACCAGGCCGGCACCCATTTTCTGCCGGCACTGCAACCACCCCGAGTGCACCTACACCTGCATGACGGGCGCTATGAAGAAGGATCCCATGACAGGGTATGTCACCTATGACAAAGAGCAGTGTGCCAGTTGTTATATGTGTGTCATGTCCTGCCCCTTCGGAATCCTCAAGCCGGACAGCATCCACTTCCGCGAGATCATGAAGTGCAACATGTGTGTCCACAGAAGCCCGGACGGAAAGACCGCCAATCCCATGTGCGTGGAAAAATGTCCCATGCACGCCATCACGCTGGAGGAGGTGAACGAATAGATCGTTCACCTGGACGACAACCACAGATACACATACACTTCATGAAAAGGAGTACAGAGTATATATGAAAAAATATGTGGTCATCGGATCCTCGGCGGCCGGCGTCAACGGGATCCGGGAGCTTCGCAAATACGACAGGGAGGCGGAGATCGTCCTCATCTCCAAAGACAAGGACATCTATTCCCGCTGCATTCTGCACGAATATCTGGCCGGCAAGCGGAGTCTGGAGCGCCTGCGCTTTGTCGAGAAGGATTTTGAGACACTCTACAACATCACGTGGAAAAAGGGCATCGAGGCCGTCGGACTGGACCGGGCGGCCAAGGAGGTCCTGCTGAAGGATCCGGAGAAGCCGGACGAGGTCATGCGCGAGTCCTACGACAAGCTCCTCATCGCCACCGGCTCCCACACCTTTTTCCCGCCGATCAAGAACATGGCGGGCTCGCCCAACATGATCGGCTTCCGCAACATTGACGACATCGAGGTCCTCAAGGAGGTCGCCAGGACCAGGAAGAATATCGTCGTCCTGGGCTCCGGCCTGGTCGGCATCGACTGCGCGACCGGCTTCCTGGAGCTGGGCGTCAGGGTCACCCTGTGTGATTTCGCGGGCTGGCTCCTCAATAAGCAGCTCGACCCCGAGGCGGCACAGGCCTACATCGATGCCTTTAAGGCGCGCGGCGTGGACCAGCACTACGGCGTCGGCGTCAACGAAGTACAGATCGACGACAACCACGAGATCACCGCGGTCGTTCTCAGCGACGGGACCGTGATCCCCTGCGACTTCTTCGTCGTCACGGCGGGCGTCCGCTCCAACGTTGAATTCCTCCAGGATTCCGGCCTCGAGCTCTCCCGCACCGGCCTCGTCTACGACGCCTCCGGTCAGACCAGCGATCCCGACATTTACGGCGCGGGCGACGTCTCCGGCCTCTCGCCCATATGGCCCGTGGCCGTCAAGGAGGGCATGATCGCCGCCGCCAACATGGCCGGCGTCCACGAGAAGATGACGGACTTTTTTGCCAGCAAGTCCACCATGCGCTTCCTCGACATCTCGACCATGTCCCTGGGCAACGTCAACCCTGACCCCGCCGACGAGACCATCAAGGTCGAGACCTATCGCAAGGGCGACGTCTACAAGAAGATCGTCCATCAGGACGGAAAGATCATCGGGGCCCTGCTCCAGGGAGACCTTGCCTACGGCGGCGTCCTCCAGCAGATGATCGCCAGACAGATCGACGTCCGGAAAGTGAAGAAACCCCTCTTTGACATCGACTACTCCGACTTCTTCCACATCCGCGACAACACCTACGAGTTCTACTACGACTGACGGATGACAGTGTGTTAACAGCTGTCAAATGGTGCCAAAAGGGACGGCCCTTTTTGACAAGCAGTGAACCGGGAAAACCGGAAGGGACGGATCTAAGTGGTACAAAAGAACCGGAGAGAACCGTCCCGGGCGGTACAAAAGAACCGGGGAGAACTGACCCTGGCGGTACATATGAGAGGTGAGTATGGAAAGATTCAAGAATATACCTGTTCCCGTCATCGCGACCTTTCTCAGTCTGCTGACGATGGGCAATGTCTACGGCGGTCTCGGGTTTGTGTGGCTGCGCTGGCTGATCATGGCCTGCGGGACCATCTTCATCATCTGTTATACCCTCAAGATCGGCATGTATTTCGATACCTGCATGAAGGAGTATGATCAGACGATCCCCGCCAGCCTCTACGGCGCCTTCAGCATGTGCCTGATGGTGCTGGGCAGCTTTTATCTGGAGATGGGCTGGGGCTTCGGCAGGATCGTCTGGTTCATCGCCGTGGCCATCCACTGCGTGCACATCATTGTCTTTACCGTGAAGCACACCTTTGGAAAGGTCCTCTCGAAAAAAGACTTTATCAACATGATGCCCAGCTGGTTCGTGACCTACAACGGCTGGATGGTGGCCTGCGTCACCGGCGGCAAGATGAACGCCGCCCCCATCCTGAAGGTGATCACGATCTACGGCTGCATCATCTATCTGGTGCTGGTGCCCTTCATGCTCTGGCGCCTGATGAAGGTCGAGATCAAAAACGCCGCCTACCACACCATGGCGGTCCTGCTGGCGCCCTGCAGCCTCTGCGTCGTCAGCCTGATCAACGTCTACGGCACACCGAACCCGGCGCTCCTGACCCTCATGTACTGCTGCGTGCTGGCGTCGCTGGCCTTCATCATCATCAAGCTCCCGGACTTCTTCTCCTTCCAGTTTTATCCGGGCTTCGCGGGCCTGACCTTCCCGATGGCGATCGGTGTCGTGGCCTCGCAGAAAATGGCGGGATATCTCAATGATGTGGCGGGCAATGCCGCCCTCGGAAATGCCGTGACCCAGCTGGTCGGACTGCAGATCTTCCTGACGACCATGCTGGTGGGCTATGTCGTGCTCATGTTCACCCGCATGCTGCTCAAAAAGCAGCCGAGAGGGTGACGTAAAACTTCCGGCCGCTTCCAATCATGCCGGCGCACGCCGGTGCGCAGGCGTTGTCAGTGAAAAGTGGAGCAAAAACGGTTTTTTAAAAGAATTAATACTTTTTTATAAAAACAAATACCTTGTTGAAAACCAGCATTTATGAGTAACCGTAAACCATCATGACCGGACTTCAGAAATGGAGGTACTACAGTGGGTTACATTTTATCAAAAGAGGGCTTTGACCGGGTCCTGGCGGAGCTTGGTAAGAAGTACAGGCTCTACGCCCCCGTGCGCAAGGTCGGCGAAGGGAGATTTACCGACACGGATGTCGTGCGCTACGACTTCGTCAGCTCTGTCGATGAGATCGAGCTGGATCAGAAGTCGGACTACGCATTCAAGGAGATCCTGACACCGCTCTCCGAGACGCTCTTTTTCTTCACGGAAAACGAGGTCAAGACTGCGGACAGGGATCCGCGCGAAGTCATCGTCTTCCTCAAGAGCTGTGACATGCACGCTGTGAAGCGCCTGGACCAGATCTATCTGGACAACAAGTTCGCGGATCCTTTTTATAAAGAGATCCGGGACCGCGTCCACTTTGTCCTGCTCGGATGTCCCAGGTCCGGCGCGGACTGCTTCTGCGTCGACATGGGCACCAACCGCACGACAGAGGGCTTCCTTTTCTCCCTCGACAGGGCTGACGACGGCTTCGCCTGCAAGGTCCTCGACACTTCCCTGGACGCGCTCTTTGCGGACAACAGCGGGGCGCAGCAGGATGTCGAACCGAAGTACGTGACGGAGAACGCGACCCGTGTCACGATTCCCGACGAGATTCCCAACAGTATCTACAAGAATCCCGTCTGGGACCAGTACAGCGCCCGCTGCATCGGCTGCGGCCGCTGCAACTTCGCATGTCCCACCTGCACCTGCTACACCATGCAGGACGTCTACTACACCGACAACGGCAAGGTCGGCGAGCGCCGCAGGGTGGGCGCCTCCTGTATGGTCGACGGCTACACCAACGTGGCCGGCGGCGGCCAGTACAGGCGCAGCAAGGGCGAGCGCATGCGCTTCAAGGTCCTGCACAAGATCTACGATTTCAAAAAACGCTTCGGCTATCAGATGTGCGTCGGCTGCGGCCGCTGCGACATGATCTGCCCCGAATACATTTCCTTCTCCGCTTGCATCAACAAGGTGAACCAGGCTGTGCAGGAAGAGGCGGCAGCTGCAGCAGCAAAGGCTGCGCAGAATTGAAAAAGGAGGTGAAATGATGGCAAATATGGCAAACACCAAGGTGTCCATGAACATCCAGGACAACCCGTACGTGCCGTTTCCCTCCAGGATCCTGGAAGTCATCCGGCACACACAGAAAGAATATACCTTCCGCATGGAGTTCACCGGCGACGTCAAGCCCGGCCAGTTCTTTGAGGTTTCCATGCCCAAGTACGGCGAGGCACCCATCTCGGTCAGCGGCATCGGCGAAAACTTCGTCGACCTGACCATCCGCCGCGTCGGCCGCGTCACCAATGAGGTCTTTGAAAAATACGAAGGCCAGAGCCTGCTCATGCGCGGCCCCTACGGCAACGGCTTCGACACCTCCCTCTATGAGGACGGTGAAGTGATCGTCATCGCCGGCGGCACCGGCGTCTCTCCCGTCCGCGGTGTCATCGATGCCCTCGCGAACACGAAAGAGCCCAGGGACAAACACGTCATCGTCGGCTTCCGCAGCCCCGACGACATGCTCTTCCGCGCCGACCTCAAGCGCTGGGACGAAAAGCTCGACCTCATCCTCACCGTCGACGGCGCCCCCGAGGGCTATGAGGGCAACATCGGACTCGTCACCAAATTCATCCCCGAAGTGCCCATCCGCGACGTCGCGAAGGCACAGGCTGTCGTCGTCGGCCCGCCGCCCATGATGCGCTTTTCCGTCATGGGCCTTCTTGAAAAAGGCTTCAAGGAAGAGAACATCTGGGTCTCCCAGGAGCGCAAGATGTGCTGCGGCCTCGGCAAGTGCGGACACTGCCGCGTCGGCGAAAAATACATCTGCCTCGACGGCCCTGTCTTCAACTACACCGTCAGCAAGGACATGATCGACTGAGCCGCAGCCGCTTTCGGTAAACCGTCTAGGAGGATTTCATATGGGACTTGATATAAATCTTAAAAAACTGAAGAAGAATGCCTTCCGCTACTCCAAAGTGCGCGGAGAGACAGCTTCCCGTGTGCGTATTCCCGGCGGCGTGATCGACGCAAAGGCCATGGTCCGCGTCACGGAGATCGCCGAAAAATACGGAAACGGGACCATTTTCATCACCAACCGCCAGGGCGTCGAGATCCCCGGCATCAAAATGGAGGACATGGACGCTGTCAACAAGGAGCTCCAGCTCATCATCGATGCGTCCGGCGTCAACCAGGAGGAGTACGAGGGCGGCTATCCCGCAGCCGGCACCAGAAACGTCGTCGCCTGCCCCGGCAAGCGCCTCTGTCCCTTCGGCTGCTATGACACCACCGACTTTGCCCGCAAGATGGACAAGCTCATCTACCCCAACAACCTGCACATGAAGGTCGCCTTCACCGGCTGCTCCAATGACTGCGCCAAGGTCCGCATGAATGACTTCGGCATCATCGGAATGACCGAGCCCCAGTACGACCCCGACCGCTGTGTCGGCTGCGAACAGTGCGTCAAATACTGCCAGAAGCGGTCTGTCGGCGCCCTCAAGGTCGTGAACGGCAAGATTGAGCGCGACACCAACCTCTGCATCGGCTGCGGCGTCTGCGTCGCCTATTGCCCGACCCGCGCCTGGACCAGGAGCAAGGAGCACTACTTCCGCCTCGTCCTCTTGGGCCGCACCGGCAAACAGAACCCCCGCCTCGCCGAGGACTTCCTCAAATGGGCCGACGAGGAGAGCATCCTCAAGATCGTCAAGAACTGCTACGCCTTCGCCGAGGAATACATCGACAAGGAAGCCATTGAAGGCAAGGAACACATCGGCTACATCGTCGACCGCGCCGGCTTCGAGACCTTCCTCAAATACGTCATGGAAGGTGTCGAACTCCCCGAAAAGACCGAAGTCGCCACCAGAATCTACTGGAGCGGAAAGCGGTATGACAGGAGTAATAACTTGAAATAGACGTTACCATGCGCTGGTGAAAAATAAACAGATGCCCGGGGACGTGCTTGCACGTCAAACCGGGCATCTGTTTGTTTTTCAAACGGCGTATGAACTGCGAAGCAGTTCATTGCCGACACTCCCCACATGAGCAAAATGCAAGGCGGAGCCGCACGCATTTTGCGAATGCGGGGAGTGCCAGCGCATGGGAACGGCAGAATGTCGGCAATGGATTTATGCGCCTGAGACGTGCTTGCACGTCGACAGGCGCATAAATCCATTGGGCGGCTGCGAAGCAGTTGCCCCACCCGAAGACAGCGGACAATGGAAATATATTTCTTTTTACACATAATATCCTGTCAAATCATGGAAATATATTTCCTTCTGTGCTTGAAAACAGATGTTCGACCTGCTATAATATGTTTACCGGCAAATCGATGTTATTACAGAAGTAATCAGAGCCGACAGAACCATTCATACGAAATTAGAGATTAACAGAGATCGATAGAGATCGATCATTCACACAGATCATCCGGCATCCATCTCGCCGCAGGAGAAGGAGTCAACAATGACAGAACAACATAAAAAAGACAACAGGAGGCAGCCTGTCATGACAATCGAAGAGATGCGCATTCGCAAGACGCAGCTGCGATACACCTATGCACAGATTGCGGAACTGTCCGGTCTTCCTGTCGGAACTGTTCAGAAGGTTATGACCGGCGCGACAGCTTCTCCCAGGGTCGGAACTCTTCTTGCGCTGCAGAGGGCATTGGGAAATGGTCCGGCAGGAGAGAAGGATGAAAAGACCGATTCCACTATAAAAAAAGACGACGGCTATATCCCGGATGTCACCATTCCGGCATATATTGATCCCGGGAAAAGGAGTCAGGATTCACTCCATAGATATCCTGTGAGGGGAGAAAAACTGCCGATTATGTCGTATGGTATGCGGAATGATCTTCTTGCTGAACCGTCACCGTCCTATTCGTTTGAACCGTCTGACATGACGGCAGGCCTGACGATCCTCGGTATCCCGCGGGGCACATATACGCTGGAAGACTACAGAGCCCTTCCTGATGACCAGCGCATGGAGCTGATCGATGGGTATTTTTTTAAGATGGAAGCCCCCTCTGCCCTGCATCAGGAACTACTGATAGAGCTTGCCTACAGATTCAAGGACTATCAGAAAAAGAAACGGCCGGACTGCCGGGTCCTTCCTGCTCCGTTTGATGTACAGCTTGACAGAGATATCTTCACGATGCTTCAGCCGGACATCAGCATCATCTGCGACAGAGACAGGATTGTGCCAAAGGGGTGTTTCGGCGCACCTGACTTTATCGTCGAGATTCTTTCAAGATCCACGAGGGCAAAGGATATGTACCTGAAGCTCGCCAAATATAAAAATGCCGGTGTGCACGAATACTGGATGGTGGATCCGGAAAAACAGCAGGTACTCGTATGGAACGAAAAGGAAGGTGACCGCCTTGCGGTCTTTGATCTGAAATCCAGAATACCGGTCGCGATCACCGATGGAGACCTGGAGATTGACTTCAGGGAAATCATGGAAGAACTAAGCTACCTGCAGCAGTGAGGAGAAGACTGAATGAGTAAGAAGAGAACGAAACTGGTGAAGGCGGGGTTGGCACTTGCGGGCGCTGCCCCGGCCGGCGCCGCAGTTTCCGGAAAGGGTGTGCGGATCAGAGACGAGATTGCCTCCCTGCAGCTTGGAAGAAAGAAAAACGCGCGTGTGAACCGGCTGAGTACGGTTTGGAGCGAGAAGGCCGATGACGGGCCGGACGCGGTCCCGCTGGCGGAATATCCCCGTCCGCAGATGAGGCGGGAGAACTGGACCTGCCTCAATGGCTGGTGGAATTACAGCATCCGCAGTGATGACAGGCAGCAGGAGCCCGATGCTGTCCGGACAGCGGAGCCGGACGGCCGCATTTTGGTGCCCTTCTCACCGGAGACTGCCCGCTCCGGCGTGGGCCGCATCCTCCAGCCGGGGGAAACGCTCTGGTATGCCAGAGAGATTGAACTGCCCGGTCTGCCTGCGGGCAGGCGGCTCCTGCTGCATTTCGGCGCTGTCGATGAGCGCTGCAGAGTCTGGTGGAACGGGACGGAGGCCGGCAGCCACAGGAACGGCTACCTGCCCTTTACATTTGATGTGACGGAGTATGTCCGCGACGGCGCAAACCTCCTGCAGGTCGCTGTGCAGGACGATACGGACAAAGGGACGGCCTGCCGCGGAAAGCAGACATTGAAGCCGGGCGGCATGTATTACCATGCCCAGAGCGGCATCTGGCAGACGGTGTGGCTGGAAACGGTGCCGGACCACTACCTGACCGACTTCCGGATCACACCCGACCCGGAAGGTGAGGCGGTGGGCCTGCAGCTGTTTTTCTCCTCGGAGGCAGAGACGGATGTGACGGTCTCTCTCGAAGGAGAGGAATACAGTTTCACCGGAGAATCCGGCATGCAGATCCGGATCCCCGTTCCAAAACCTCGCCTCTGGTCGCCGGAGGAACCCGAGCTCTATCCCTTCCGGATCCGGGTCCGGAAAAGCGGGCACAATCCGGAAACCGATGAAGAGGCAGATGCTGTCGACAGCTATTTCGCCATGCGGTCCTTTAGCATCGGAGAGGATGAGGTGGGAAGACCCTGCCTGCTCCTGAACGGGAAACCATTCTTTTTCCACGGCGTGCTGGACCAGGGCTACTGGCCGGAGAGCCTGATGACGGCGCCGGCCGACGAGGCGCTCATCTACGATATTGATGCCATGAAAAAGGCCGGTTTCAACATGCTCCGCAAGCATGTGAAGATCGAGCCCGTCAGGTGGTACTATCACTGCGACCGCCTGGGCATGGTCGTCTGGCAGGATATGATCAACGGCGGCGGTCCCGTGCCCAAGCTGCTGGAGACCTATCTTCCCAATATCATTCCCGCCATCATCGATCATATGCCGGACGACCGCTACAGGATTCTGGCGAGGGAGGACGCACAGGCGAGAGTGGAGTTCGAGGAGGACCTGCTCGAGATGGTGCGCGTCCTGTACAACTCCCCCTGTATCGGCCTGTGGACTCCCTTCAATGAAGGCTGGGGCCAGTTTGATGCCCTGCGCCTGTCGGAAATGGTCAAAGCGGCGGATCCGACCAGGCCTGTCGACCACGCCAGCGGCTGGTTTGATCAGGGCGGCGGCGACCTGCGGAGCATCCACAACTATTTCCGGCCGCTCAAGGTGGAGAAAGAAGCCAGGCCCTGTGTCCTGACCGAGTACGGCGGCATCAACTGCACGATCCCGGGACATTCCATGAGCGAGGAGGTCTACGGCTATCAGAAAAGCGATCCGGCTGCGTTTCCTGATACATTCAGGGCTCTCATGGACCAGATCAGCCGGCTGAAAGCCGACGGCCTGGCGGGCGCGGTCTACACCCAGGTATCCGACATCGAGGAGGAGACCAACGGGATCCTTACCTATGACCGCAAGGTGATGAAACTCGGGGATGATGAAAGAACTGTAAAGACCTGAAAAACCCCCACAGCTGAAGTCGGTAACTGAAACTGGTGACTGAAAAAGGAAAACCATGTCAGAAGAAGATGTCAGGCACGATGCACATTACAGCTGTCCTCCGGCAGGGAAAGGAGCGGATTATGAAGAAAACGATTTTACGGATAATGCTGTCATGCAGGATGCCTGCTGACATGTCGGAAAGAGTGAAAAAAACTGTCGAGACGGTATGTTGCTTGTACCACTGTTATGAAGTGACTTTTGTCAAGAGGAAAATAAAAGAATATTCTCCTCTCGCCAGCCACAGTTGTAGGTCTCTGACTGCATCTGGAAAGAGC
>CACZIO010000017.1 GCA_902781215.1 uncultured Lachnospiraceae bacterium | reverse complement strand
GTGCAGTTGGCAGACCCTCAGTGCGCCTTCCGGGCGCAAGCAGGAAACAACCCCTTATAGGGGTGGAGCAGGCCACCGGCTGAGCCGGTGGTCCTGACTTAACAAATATGTTTTTCAAAAAATGCTTTCAGGGGGCCTGCCGGCAGGAAGGCCTGAATGATTGCCGGATCTGAGAGTCAGCCTGACAGGAGAGATCACTGATTGTCCTTCACCCACTGGCGGACGTCCTGCTCCTTGTCCTGCACGGAGCCGCCCTGGATGGACAGGCCTTCGTTGACCGTTGCATCGGGCTCCAGCTCCCTGATGGTGTTCACGATTCCGGAGAAGCCGCTTCCCTCATGTGTGACAAAGACATTGATGGTCTTGCCGGCGAAATCATGTGTGTCAAAGAAGGAGTACATGGCCATGGGAAGATCTCCCCACCAGTTGGGGAAGGCAAGATAGATCGTATTATAATCTTCCGGCTCAATAACATCCTCGGTCAGCGCCGGGCGCGCGCCCTCGTTCTGCTCCTGCTTGGCCTGATCGACCGTCTCATTGTAGTCGGTCGGATAGGGTTCCTCCGTGACGATCTCCACGATGTCACAGCCGGCCTCTTCCGCGATCCAGTTTGCGATCATGCCGGCATTGCCATGCAGCAGGCCGTCGCCGTCCACGCGGACACTGGCGCTGCTGTCCGCATCAACATCCTCCGGAAAATCGGTGTTGCCGACACGGCTGAAATACAGGACGACCGCATCTTCATTCGTCACGACCTCTTCATCTTCTTCATCCGCAGCGGCAAGCGTCGCGTCTGCCGCAGGTTCATCATCCAGTGCTGCCGCATCAACTGTTGAGGCAAAACCGGCGTCTGCTGTATCCGCCTCTGCCGCAGGCTCCTCTGCATCGATTTCAGCCGCGTCATCTTTCTTCTCAGCTTCCGTCTGCTGGCTATCCTTGGCAGCGGGAGATGCCTGTGCTGAACCTCCGCCGCAGGCGGTCAGCATCATGGCGGCCGCCATCACAAGTGCAATTGCCGAAACTGTTTTCTTTTTCATAACGTTTTTCCCTTTCTTTTGTCTGTTCCGTCCGGATCCGGCAGATCCGGTCTTTAAAAATAATGATTGAGACGGGAAATAATCCGTCATGAATTAATATAAACCTTAAATGTGTCCAAAATTTTACCACATTCTGTGTCGAAAGGTTTTTTGTCAAGAAGGCACAAAAGAAGACGGATGGACGCGGAGCCAAAGGGACCGGTGCCAGAGGGACGGTTCTCCGGCCCGTTCCATGAGTCAGGTGCCAGAGGGACGGTTCTGTGGTCCCCCAGGCGGGACCACAGAACCGTCCCCGTGGTCCCAGGCGGATTTGCTGTTGTCAGGGACCGCACCGGTGTGCGAAAATAAAAGCGGCAGAGGTTAGGTGAAACACATGTGAAAATAGAAGTGCAATAAAAGGTTTCAGATTATTCCGGTTTCTGCAGGGAGGTAGTCAGATGTCAAAAAAGCTTGGAAAAATGATCAAAGATGCCCGCGCGGACAAGGGCCTGTCCCAGGCGGCGCTGGCGGAATCCGCAGGAGTTTCCGCATCCGAGATCGGCAAGATCGAAAGGGGAGAGAAAGAGCCTTCTCAGGATGTGCTCAAAAAGATGGCGAAGCCTTTAGGGCTCACGCAGAAGGCCCTGTTGGAGGCGGCATCCGGCACCGGCAAAGCATCCTCTTCCGGCAAAACGTCCGGAACAGGCAAAGCCTCCGGCACCGGCAAAACCTCCTCTGCGAAGACGGCAGCCAGTGTCGGCACCCTGACTTCCACAGAGAAAAAGCTCGTCCAGCTCTACCGCAAGGCTGACAGCAATACAAAAAAAGCCGCCATGAACCTGCTCTCGGGAGATGGGAACGCAGTGGAGATCCTGGGCTCGCTGGTCCTGGGAAAAAATGACGTTTCCTCCATGGCCTCCGGCCTGTTGGAGACGCTTCTGTCCGGCAAGACCGGTTCCGGGACAAGGATGCAGGAAGAAACAGACCCGGAAGAGTAACCTGGTGAGAATCCGGAAGAATATTGACCATGAAGGATAAGACTGATAGCAGCCGAAAAAACAGGGGATGGATGTCCCCTGTTTTTATTATGATTATTTCAGTTGTTTTCGTCCTTGAAGACCATCTTGGCGCTGGTCTCTTTTGCGACCCATTCGACAGCCTCATTGTGGCTGCTGAATTCCTTCGTCTCGGTGTATCCGCAGAAATGCCCGTCCCGGACCTTGTACATCCGGACAGTGTTCCCGGTGATCTCGGCATACAGACCGTCCCGGATCTCAGCTTCCCTGGCTGCGGCGGCCTTCTCCTCCTGGTCCATGAGCACACCGACCATAACAAGCCCGACAGCGACGCCGGCTGCCATCAGCGCGTATTTTCTCAACATAGCGGCAACTCCCTATCATAATAAGATCGGACCATCATCATTGTTGTGACATTTACAATCAATCCACATATCGGGCATCCACATAGCCGAAGTCGCCTCCGTCATACGCGAGGAAGCACCTTCCCTCCCAGTAACGGTTATGCACCCAGATCCTGCATATCGAGTTTCTTTTTTTCTTCACTCATAATGATTCACCTCACCTCCGTTTGCGGACCATTGATTCACAGCCGGCCGGACCGGTTTCCCGGAATTGCCGGGCGCGGTTTTCAACAACTGATTCTATAGTACTCAAAGACGGTGTCCAATGTCAATGAAGGAAGGTGGAGCATGACGATACCCGAAGTGTCCTTTCTACGTTTCTCCTGTGGTGTAAATCAAAGTCTGCCCGTCTATCATAGCGTATTATTTCACATCGTGAAATGACATTTTGCCACTGGTCACGCCTTCTCGGGGGCGAACGCCATTCCACTCGGTTTTTTCGCGAAAATGACGCGAAAATTCGAGTTTCGCGGCTGTCTGAACGGTAATGACATTTTCCTGCGCTCAGTATGATGTGAAAGAAACGGCTTCACTTGTGTACAGTTGACCGCAGGATATCCTCTTTCAAAAACAGAAAATTGTTTTTGAGTGTCAGAACGGGATGAAGTTTCCCTCTCCGGACGAGATCCTGGATGTTCTGACGGGTACAGTGAAGGAGTTCTGCGGCTGTGGCCGTGTCGATCACATTACGCTGGATATAGGATAGAAAATCCTCCTGTGTCAGGGGAAGGAGCCTTCCCTTTTCGCGCAGGTCCTCCGCGGAAAGAAAGGTCCCTTCACTGGCGCGGATCCCGTGACCTCCCGCTGTTACGGAAAGCTGCGATATGGAATTCCGATAGAGAGAAAGGCGTTTCAGCTGTTTCTGCTGTAAGCCACTGCCTGCGCAAAGGTCTGAATCAGCGATCCTGCGGATCATTCCATCCCGGAAAAAGAAGAGATATTCACCGCTGCCGGTTTCCGGCCGGGGCGTGGGGTGCGCGGGAAGGAAGGAGACAAGGGTCTTATGCATGCGCTTTTCCAGTTCCTCCGGGAGCTGATGTTCCCTCAGGGGAACAAGAAAGCACTCGTCCTGGGCGCATCGTCCCCGGGCAAGGACCAGAAGACGGAAGGGGTCATAGCTGTCCAGACCGTTGTCCCGCAGGATCATCCCGAGATTCTGGCGATCCGGCGGGATGATCCGCAGCTCTGCCCAGAGCCTGCTGGAATCGGGATCCAAACTCCTTTTTCCGCGCCTGACAAAAGAGGAGATGAGAAGAGGAGCGTCCCACTCATCCACACCATCACAGATCTCAATATGGAATTCGTCTGCTGCCGGATAGTAAAGGAGCCAGGCCAGATCGCGTTCCTTTGACAGGGACGCGTCACGAATTGCAAAAATCTTCATAATACTCCCATCTTTTCCAGATCATCTCCCAGATTGCATCTCTCCATGGACCAGGCAGCGCATCCTCCAGGTCCGCAAACAGATATGAGCTTGATTCCTTTGTCAGAAATCCTGAAAGCCTGCGGTACTTTTCCGGGATCAGCCTGAGATTATCCATTGCCGAATTTGAACCCACGAAGCACTGGATCCTTTTGTCCGACAGGGGATCGGCATGGGCAAGCTGTTTTTCTTCATGGGCAGAAAAATAGAGAGACAGCCCGTGATCAAACAGGGGAGCGAGCCGTATTGTTTTATGTAGACGATTGCGCAGGACTTCCATGTTGGCACCGTGCCGGTCCCGGTTCAGGATCAGAAAATCGATGATCAGCATCCGGGCAATGTATTCCTCCCACCCCTGCCGACAGCAGAAATCATAGGGGCTTTCACCCGGAGATCTCTCCATTTGATAATAAGCATCCAGGGCGATTTTGCTGTCTCCTTCCCGCTTGAAATCCGCGGACCTGCAGAGCCAGGTGGTGGTTTCCACGCCATCAATGCGCACCCTGGCATGGAGAAGCTGATAGGAGAGATGCGGAATAATCAGCAGTGTCAGGAGACGGTCCGCAATGATCTCGTTGATGCATTCATGCCCGACGATCCCGCGGTAGGCATCATAATCAGATAATTTGTAATACCAGTGCACGCCCCTTCTTGTCTCCGATGCTTTCAGAAAAGACCCCGCAGTCCCGGAGGAGCGCCGGGCCTTCGTCCAGTTCAGATTGCGCAGATCATGCAGTTGTCGACTGACTTTCCGGTCATTCATGATTCTTTACCCCGTTTATTGCTTGTTTTGATCACATCATACCATGACACTTGTCGAATGACAAGTAATATGAATAACTGGCGACATGAATGAGGGAAACCGAAACGAAAGATCGTTGCAGTATCACTGCAGGGTGCCCATGTAGCGGCAGATGAATCATTTATAAATATGTTACAATACTGTGTGCAGCGGACAATGTACAGCTGCAGACATAAATACTTATGCCGGAGGAGAAATCGAATATGAAGGGTTCAAAAAAAGGTTTGACATCGATACTCGCCATGTTGATGATATGTGTCATGCTGGCATCCTGCGGGTCTGGCTCGGCTGCTGCTGACCGCGGGAGCGCTGAAACGGCAGAAAATAACAAGGCTTCAGAAAGTGCCGGAAGTGCCAAAAGTGCTGAAAGCACCGGGAGCAGTAAAGATGTAGAGAATACGGAAAGCGCTGTAATTGCCGAAAGCACAGCAAGTACCGGGAGTACTGAAAGCGCAGAAAACGCAGGCAGCGACGAAAACACTCAGGGTTCAGCTCCGGTGTCTTTCATGATCCCGGACAACGCGCGGGTCTCATATCTGGGACCGGCCGGGACCTATACCGAGGAGGCGGCACAGTTTTTCTTTTCAGACGGGAGCTTTCAGCCCAAAGAGACCGTCCAGGATGCCATTGCAGACGTAGTGGACGGGAATGCGGATTACGCGGTGATCCCTCAGGAGAATACACTGGGAGGCGCCGTGACCAACTATGTCGATGCCCTGATCGCACAGAAGGACATCTATGTGGTCGGAGAGGTGATACTCCCGATCAATCAGACCCTGATGGGCCTGCCGGATGCCACCCTGGAGGATATCCGGACCGTATGGTCCCATGCCCAGGGCCTGACCCAGAGCGCCGAATGGCGAAAGAAACACCTGCCGGAGGCTGACACGCAGGAGATGCCCAGTACGGCAGCGGCGGCCAGCTATGTCGCGGAGACAGGGGACAAGACCATCGCCGCTGTCGCGGCGCCTGGCGCGGCCGACCTGTACGGACTGGCTGTCCTGGCGGAGAACGTGCAGATCACGGATACCAACAAGACCCGCTTTTATGTCCTGTCCGCCTCCCGGCTGGAAGAGCAGGGGGAGGGGCAAAGGCACGCCGTTTTTGTGGCATCCTGTGAGGCAAACCGGATCGACGACATCATCGTGGAAATCCACAATGCAGGGCTGGAACTGGTCACCATCCATGACCGGCCGGAAGGCAGCTTCCTGGGCAGCTACAACTATATCATTGAGGTGGAAAGCGAGTCCGGCGTTTCCGGACAGACCCTTGAAACACTGGGTACCATTCCGGAGTTGAATTATCTGGGCAGCTTTCAGATGATGGAGAAGTAAGAGTCAGCAGGGACGTAAAAGATTGACTCATTTTGGTCAGCCGGTGTTCCTGCTGCAGAGGCCTGCACAGAGATCTGCAGATGTGACGATGTCTGTGCACTTCGTGCTCCGGCATGCTGTGGAAGAGAGGAGAGAAAGACATGATTTTATTTCTGACCAGCAGCCCGATCGGAATATATCGGAGTGATGAGACGCCGGACTACAGCGGCTTTAACCCGGCCAATGGCATGGTGGAGGAGCTGCGAATGCACTGGCCGGAAAATGCCCGCTGCCTTCTGATCTCGGCCTTTCCGGACGAGTACGCACTGAACGACAGAATGCGGCAGGACTTCGAAGAAATCCTGCGGGATACCGGTCTGCCCTTTTCCCACATGGACCTCTGCGACTCCCGCAACGGACAGGAGAGGGCGGATGCCGTCGCCAACTATGATTTCGTCATTCTTGGCGGCGGGCACGTGCCCACGGAGAATGCCTTTTTTCGCAGAATCAGCCTGGCAGACCGGCTGTCCGGTTTCGAAGGCATCGTGATGGGAATCAGTGCCGGCAGCATGAACTGTGCGCGCACGGTCTATGCCCAGCCCGAAATGCCGGGTGAAGCCACAGATCCTTCCTATCAGCGCTTCATCCCCGGCCTCGGCCTGACTGACTGCAATATCCTGCCCCACTACAATGCGGTCAGAGATGACGTCTTAGACGGCATGCGGCTGATGGAAGACATCACATACCCGGACAGTATGGGACGGACCTTCTATGCCATCGTGGACGGCAGCTACCTCTTCCAGACGCAGTCCGCCGGGAAAGTCCGGGCGGAAGTCCGCGGAGAGGCCTACAGGATCTGGGACGGCAGGATCGAGCAGATCAGCCGGCCAGGAGAGACCTGGGATCTGAGGTGAGCATCGTTTTCGGAAAAGGTAAACGCTATAAAGGCATCCGCGGGATGCCTTTTTTGATGCACAGGGATATAGTATAATATGATATCAAGGTCAAAAGCCCTGAGCCTACGGCATGCTTGCCTGCCGGTAGGGAGAAGGGCTTGGGACCTGCCCCAACATGAGGAAGGAGTGGGGGAGGGGCCCCACGGAATCCGAATGTTGGGGCGGATTGTGGGAGTGCGAAGCGCGGAGCAATCCGTGATATCACTTTTGACTTTAAATCATAGTAACGTCTGGGAAGCAGATTCAAAGATAAGAATGTGAAGGGGAGACCATGGCGCTCAATATGAGAAAACCATTTTCACAGGTCCCGTGCCTGCGGGGGCCCCGCATTACGCTGCGGGGGCTGGAGCTGCGGGATGCGGCTTCCCTGCAGGAACTTGCCGGCAGTCCGCGTGTCTACCGCTATCTCCCCACCTTCCTCTTCGAGCAGAAATATGATTCGGCGGAGGAGGTGATCCGCCGCCTCTACACCGAGTGTCTGCAGGAGTCGCTGATCCTGGGAATCTTTCTGGGGGAGGATTTCTGCGGGCTGGCTGAGATGTACGGTTTCCGCGACCCCCTTCACAAGATCAGCATCGGCTACAGGCTGCTCGAGAGATACTGGGGGCAGGGGATCGCGTCGGAAGCCCTCGGCCTTATGGTCAGCTACCTGTGCGACGAGACGGACATTGAGATCATCACGGCCAGCACTATGATCGGGAACCGGGCTTCCGCACAGGTCCTTCGCAATAATGACTTCACCCTTGTCGCTCATGACGTCGATGAGGACTGGGGATACGGGACGCCGACCAGGACGGACAAATGGATTCGATAAGACAAAGACAAACTGGATTTGCGATCGGATGATCAACATGTCACAGAACATCCTGATGGATCCGATCTGACAACGTTAATCAGGCAGGAATAAATGGCACAGACAAAGAGAAGACACAGAAGACGCAACAGAACAGATGCAGAGACGCTGGAGATCACGCAGGAGGCGTCCGGATCCACCCCGGAGCCGGGATTCCCTGCATCCGATCTGGCGGCGGACCTGGAGAATTACCTGAAGAGCAGGATAAACAGTCTGACATACCGGGGGCTCATCCGGGACATCCGGGTCGAAGAGAGCAATAACGGCAGGAGCCTGGAAGTGACGATCATCCCGGAGGGAGAGGTCGTTTCTTTTGGTACCATTCATGCCGACATCGGCAGCGTTGACAGCGACGCCAAGTGGAAGAGGAAGAAAAAGGGCGTTTACGGCAACGTGAAGGGATACCATCCCCGGCTCGATCCGGATTATTTCCAACAGATCCATAAAGAAGCGGACGCTGTCCTGATGGCATGGCGCCGGGACCACCCTTTTTCCGAAGAGATGAGGGAAGCCCTCTCGTCCCGGGCGGCCGCGGGCTTTTTCAGCGCCGGCAGAATGGCCGCGCTCTCTTTTCTGGCGGGCAGGGACAGGCTCAGCCACCTGCGGACGGATATCACCGGAGAAACAGCCAGAGTAGAGTTTCAACAGATCCCCTGCAAGGCGGAGTGTGACCTGCTGACCGGAGAGATCCGCTTTTCCCTGTCCGGCGCGGATTCCCTCTATGCCCGCCTCGCCCATGTCATGGAGGACGTCCGGGTCCGGGAGGACATTCAGACTTACCTCAGGGAAAAGGGGATACCGGCGTCGGTCATATCCGCGGGCAAAAAGGGAACCTTCCAGATCTTCTTCGAATTTCCCCTGGGCACGGAGACAGAGACGGTCACGGTTGAAAAGACCTACCGCCGCATCGTCCTGGACGCCTTCCGGCAGGCCAGGGTGAGGGCACAGCAGAAACAGAAGGAGGCCGAAAAGCTCTTAAAGACCTGTCCCTATTACGGGACCTTTATCGCCCAGGCCGCCGTGAGCTGCATTGATGAAAACGGAGGATATCTCACCAGGGCCCAGCTGGTCAACCTTCTGCGCGGAGTCAATATCTCGGACGATTATGTCCTGGGGGACTATGCGGGCAGATACAACCTCATGCCCAAGGCGGAGATCAGCCATGTCCTGGATGTTCTGATCCAGTTCGACATCATCCGTGAGCACCTGGTGCGCGGTCAGTACCAGAATTACTATGTCTGCCGCGTCACGGCAGGCGGCAGGCTCTTTGTCCATATGCAGAGCGATCCGGCGCCCAAAAAGAATCCTGTCACCGAGCAGGAATACCATCTGCTCCTGCGGGCTGTCAGGGATGATGTACAGCGCCTCTCCGAGCGCGAAAGAAAAAGGCTCCTGGGGGCCATCGCGGGCATGCCGGGGATTTTTCTGACCGATCCGGTCCTGGTCCTGGACTGCCTGGAGCGGATGGGAGAGCCCGCAGCTGAATTTATTAAAGACTATTACAGAGAGAAGGGCAGCAGGGAGAACAGGCGGATCCTCAAGCTTCTCATGAACGCCGCCTCCGGAAAAGGAAAAGAACTCCCCAAAAACGGGGCGGACGCCTTCCGGGAGCGCAAGGAGCGGAAGCGGAGAGAGAAGGAGGAGGCGGAGCGGAGAGACCGGCAGCTCTTCGAAATGGTGCTGACTGAGATCCCCGACAATTACGTCGACCTCTATCCCGCGGCCAGGCTCATGCACAGGAAATTTGTCCTCCACATCGGACCGACCAATTCCGGCAAGACCCACGACGCCATCGAGGAACTCATGCGGGCGGACACAGGCATCTACCTGGCACCCCTCCGCCTTCTGGCCTATGAGCAGTACGAGAAGCTGAACCGGGCGGAGTGCCCCTGTTCCCTGGTGACAGGCGAGGAGCAGTACCTGATCGACGGCGCCCGCCACCAGGCCTCTACCATCGAGATGCTCAGCTTCAAGACCCTCTACGATGTCGCCGTCATCGACGAGGCCCAGATGATCGCGGACAGGGCTCGCGGCGGCGCCTGGACAGCCGCCATCATGGGCGTCTGCGCGGAGACCGTCCATATCTGTGCCGCCCCCGAGGCAGAACAGCGCCTGATCGGGATCATAGAGGACTGCGGGGACGAGTACACCGTCGTCCGCCACAAGCGGATGACACCCCTGGAGTATGAGGAAAAGCCCTTCAAATTCCCGGAGGATGTCCGCGAGGGCGATGCCCTGATCGTTTTTTCCAGAAGAAACGTCCACGCCGTCGCCGCCCAGCTGCGCAAAAACAGGATTCAGCCCAGCATCATCTATGGTGCCCTGCCCTATGACGTCCGGCACAAACAGGCGGAGCTCTTCGCCACCGGTCAGAACCGTGTCGTTGTCGCCACCGACGCCATCGGCATGGGCATGAACCTGCCCATCCGGAGGGTGGTCCTCATGGAGACCACCAAATACGACGGCTTTTCCAGGCGGCCCCTGACCCAGGGCGAGATCGCCCAGATCGTCGGCAGGGCCGGAAGATACGGGATCTACGACGTGGGCTACGCCGCGGCAGCGGACCTGGGTGTTTCCGATGATCGATCTGACTTCTCAGGCGGCCGTGGCTTCCCGGACGGACCTGGCGGAAAGCCCTTCGACGTCTCCAGGAAGATCAGGCGGGCCATCAAAAGCGCGCCCCGTCCCATCGAGGAGGCCGTCATCGATTTCCCGGAGACCCTCCTGACCGTCGATGCCCCCCTCCTGGACCTGATCAGGAAGTGGGAACAGGTCGTCCCGGCAGAGGGCTGGCAGAAGGAATCCATCGAACAGAACCTCCGCCTGGCGGAACTGACCCAGGATCTCAACGCCCCCAAGCGCCTGGCCTACGACTTCCTGACCGTCCCCTTTGAGGACGACGACCAGGACCTGCTCAATATCTGGCTGGACATCTTCGAGAAGGAAGTCAGAGGTGAAGAATACAGCATCTATGACCGGGTTGACGCCATAATCCTCAAAAACCCGGACGCAGCCGACGCCATCGACGGCCTGGAACACCAGCACCGTATCCTGGACCTCTACTTCTCCCTGGCCCGCAAGTTCCAGCCGGTGGAGGACACCCTGGCCTTCATCATGGAGAAGAAAAGGGACTGCTCCGCAAGGATCATGAAGGTCCTCGAGCGCCAGGGCTTCAAGGAAAAGAGATGCAAATCCTGCGGCAGGATGCTCCCCTGGAACTATCCCTACGGGATCTGCAGCCGCTGCTGGGGCAGACATTAAGGACCGCGAAGGACCTGGAAGGGCCTGCGGGGACGTAATTACCACTTGACAGCGGTAATGCATTAAAGTATAGTTGACAAGGTAAAACTGAATAAGAAATCTTCAGGGCAGGGTGCAAGTCCCTACCGGCGGTACAGCCCGCGAGCCGCAAGGCATGATTCGGTGAAACTCCGAGGCCGACAGTATAGTCTGGATGGAAGAAGATTTGGAAGCAAATACAGCGCTGCTGAGAAAGGATCATTGACATATCCTTTTGATCGGATGCTGTCTTTGCATCCGCTTTGATGAAAAACAAGCTCCTGAACGTGACATACGTTCCGGAGCTTTTGTTTGTGTCGCAGTCACAATAAACCCCCTGCTCTGCAGGGGGAGGGAAGATCTTTAGATATAAGCAAAATCCCGTGATAAGATAAATGTGGGTCTGCAAAACCACAAATAAAATATCACGGGAGGTGTGCAATGGGCACAGATAACAGTTTAGCCCACACAAAATGGGAATGCAAGTATCACATAGTCTTCGCACCAAAGTACAGAAGGCAAGTGATTTACAAACAGATTAGGGCAGATGTTGGACAAATCCTTGGAACATTGTGTAGGAGAAAAGGAATTGAGATTATAGAGGCAGAAGCCTGCCCAGATCACATTCACATGCTTGTAAGAATACCACCCAAATATTTTGTATCAGAAATCATGGGGTATTTGAAAGGAAAAAGCTCACTCATGATCTTTGAGAAGCATGCAAACTTAAAGTACAAATATGGGAATCGTCACTTCTGGTGCAGAGGATATTATGTTGATACAGTGGGGAAGAATACAGCTGCAATCAAGAAATATATCCAGAACCAGCTCAAAGAAGATTTGGAGTATGATCAGATGTCTTTAGTAGAGTACATCGACCCGTTTACGGGTGAGCCGGTGAGGAAAAACAAGAGGTAAACCACTTGGAGTGGTAGTAGGAAATCAAAGCAAACCAGCAAGCCCCTTATGGGGCTGCGCCAGCGGAAGGAAGCATTGAAAGAGCCCCTTTAGGGGCAGCTGAGGATGTGGTGCAATTGGCAGGCCCTCAATGCGCCTTCCGGGCGCAAGCAGGTAATATCCCCTTATAGGGGTGGAGCAGGCCACCGGCTAAGCCGGTGGTCCTGACTATCGAACAGGAGGTAAATACAGCTTATGAAAGTGGACGAGCACTATATGCGCATGGCCCTTGACCTGGCCGAAAAAGGGCGGGGCCGCGCCGCCCCCAACCCGGTGGTGGGAGCTGTCATTGTCGGGGCGGACGGGTCGGTGATCGGGCAGGGCTGCCATGAACGTTACGGAGATCTGCATGCGGAGCGGAACGCTCTGAAAAACTGCAGGGAAGCGGGGAAATCCGCGGTGGGCGCGACCATGTACGTCACCCTGGAGCCCTGCTGCCACCACGGCAAACAGCCGCCATGTACAGAAGCGATCCTGGAGGCGGGGATCCGCCGCGTCGTCGTGGGAAGTGCAGATCCCAATCCCAAAGTGGCGGGCGGCGGCATCCGGATCCTGCGGGAGCATGGCATCGAGGTGACGCAGGGTGTCCTGAAAGCGGCTTGTGACGAGTCCAACCGGATTTTTTTTCACTATATTACGACCGGAACACCCTATGTGGTCATGAAATACGCCATGACCCTGGACGGCAAGATCGCCGCCTATACCGGCCTTTCCAAATGGGTGACAGGGGAGGAGGCGCGGGCCCATGTGCAGAAACTGCGGCACGACCTGACCGGGATCATGGTCGGGATCGGCACAGTGCTGGAGGATGACCCGCTCCTGACCTGCAGGCTCCCCGACAGCAAAGATCCGGTGCGGATCGTCTGCGACACCCATCTGCGGATCCCTCTTGAATCCAGGATCGTTCAGACCGCCTGGGAGGTCCCGACCATCCTGGCGACCTGCAGTGATGATCCGGAGCAGATCGCCAGGCTGGAGGAAAAAGGATGCCGCATCCTGCAGGTCCCTCACAGCGGTGACATGCACCTGGATCTGCGGGACCTGATGTGCAGACTCGGTCGGGAAAACATCGACAGCATCCTGCTGGAGGGAGGAGGCAGGCTCAACTGGTCCGCCCTGCAGAGCGGGATCGTCAATCGCGTGATGGCGTACATCTCACCTAAGCTCTTTGGCGGCGCCTCTGCCATGACTCCCGTCGCCGGCCAGGGGATTCCGGATCCCGCGCAGGCATTTAAGCTGGAAAATGCCTCCGTCACCAGGTTTGGCGTGGACTTCCTGATCGAGGGAGAGCTGCAGGCCGATCACAGCGTGCAGCAGACCTGAAAAAAGCCTGTTGAGATCAAAGGAAAACCTGCATAGATCCGGCAGTAAGTCTGCAGGAAAAATATCAAAATCATAAAAAGCAGAGAAGGTAGAAGATATGTTTACTGGAATCGTAGAGGAAATGGGCGCCATCAGGGACATCCGGCGAGGACCCGCCTCCGCCATCCTCAGGATCGGGGCAGATGCGGTCCTGGAGGGTACGAAGATTGGAGACAGCATTGCCGTCAACGGGATCTGCCTGACCGTTACCGGCATGGACAGCGATTCTTTTACAGCGGATGTCATGCATGAGACGCTCCGCAGGACATCCCTGTCGAAGCTCTCCGCCGGATCCCGCGTCAACCTGGAACGCGCCATGCCGGCTGACGGCCGTTTTGGAGGCCATATCGTTGCCGGTCATGTGGACGGCGTCGGAACCATCACGGCGATCCGCCGCGATGACAATGCCGTCTGGTACACATTCAGGGCTGCCCCCGGCGTGCTCCGATATATCGTGGAAAAGGGCTCCGTCACCGTGGACGGAATCAGCCTGACCGTCGCGGAGGTCTATGCGGACCGCTTCTCCATCTCCGCGATCCCGCACACAGTCAGACAGACGGTCCTGCAGTACAGGCAAAAAGGAGATATTGTCAATCTGGAGACGGACATCATCGGGAAATATGTCGAGAGGCTCCTGGCAGTCGGACCGGATCCGGCAGTCTCCAAAAGCAGCGTGGAATTCACACGGGCCGGTTCCGGCAGTTACGATTCTGCGCGCTCCCGGGCCCGGACTGATACCGGCAGCTCCGGCATCAGCAGGCAGTTCCTGCTGGAAAATGGCTTCTGAGTCGTGGAGCGTAAATCTCAGTGAAGGATTGTGCAGCGCTGATGAGACGGGCGGGCTGCTGTTTTGAATAAACCATCACTAGAGAACACAGCTGATGATTACACAAAAGGAGGAGAGAAAGCACTATGGAACAGTTTCACCAGATCAAACAGGCACTGCAGGATCTGCGGGAGGGAAAGATCATCCTGGTCGTGGACGATCCCGACCGCGAGAACGAAGGGGATTTTATCTGTGCCGCGGAGTTTGCGACGACGGAGAACATCAATTTTATGGCGACCCACGGCAAAGGACTGATCTGCATGCCCATGTCCGAGGAATATGTCCGCCGCCTGCAGATCCCGCAGATGGTCCGCACCAACACGGACAACCATGAGACCGCATTTACGATCTCCATCGATCACGTCTCGACCACGACCGGAATCTCGGCAAAGGAGCGGTCGATGACGGCCATGGCCTGTGTGGCCGATGACGCAAAACCGCAGGATTTTCGCAGGCCGGGACACATGTTTCCCCTGTTGGCAAAGCCCAACGGCGTCCTGGAGCGCGATGGCCACACGGAAGCGACGGTGGATCTCTGCCGCCTGGCTGGCCTGCATGCCTGCGGCCTGTGCTGTGAGATCATGCGGGAGGACGGCACCATGATGCGGACGACGGAGCTGAAAGCACTGGCGGCCAGATGGGGCATTACATTTATCAGCATCAGGGAACTCCAGAACTACCGCAAGTGCCACGACCGCCTGGTGGACCGCATGGCCGAGGTCAGCCTTCCGACCAAGTATGGTGACTTCCGCGCATATGGCTTTGTGAACAGACTCAACGGTGAACACCACATCGCCCTTGTCAAGGGAGAGATTGGCGACGGGAGGGATATCCTCTGCCGCGTCCACTCCGAATGCCTGACCGGCGATACCTTCGGCTCCCTGCGCTGCGACTGCGGCCAGCAGCTGGCCTCCGCCATGACACAGATCGAAAAAGAAGGCCGCGGGATCCTGCTCTACATGCGGCAGGAGGGCCGCGGGATCGGCCTCATCAACAAGCTCCGGGCCTATGAGCTGCAGGAGCAGGGAATGGACACCCTCGAGGCCAACCTGGCCCTGGGCTTTGCCGGCGATGAACGCGAATACTTCATCGGCGCCCAGATCCTGCGCGAGCTCGGCGTCAAGTCCATGCGCCTTCTCACCAACAACCCCGACAAGGTCTACCAGCTCGAGGAATTCGGCATGGAGATCAGGGAGCGCGTCCCGATCCAGATGGAGGCCAATCCTCATGATGTCTTTTACCTCAGGACCAAGCAGATGCGCATGGGCCACATGGTCAAATACTGAGCAGACCCGACAGACAATGCGCCCGCAATAGAAGGGCGCTGAATTACAAGTATTAATCATTACAAGTAAGGAGGACATTCTGAATGAAAACACTGGAAGGAAAAATGACGGCCAGGGAGATCCGGATCGGTATCGTTGCAGCCAGGTTCAATGAATTTATCACATCCAGACTGGTGGGCGGGGCTCTGGACGGCCTGCGCCGCCACGATGTCGGAGAGGACTGCATCGATGTCGCCTGGGTCCCCGGCGCTTTTGAGATCCCTCTCATTGCAAAAAAAATGGCTAAGAGCGGCAAATATGATGCCGTGATCTGCCTGGGCGCCGTCATCCGCGGGTCCACAAGTCATTATGACTACGTCTGCAATGAGGTGTCCAAGGGGATTGCGGCAGTCTCCATGGAGACGGAAGTCCCGGTCATGTTCGGCGTCGTGACCACCGAAAACATCGAGCAGGCCATTGAGCGCGCCGGGACCAAGGCGGGCAATAAGGGTTACGACTGTGCCCTCGGCGCGATTGAAATGGTCAACCTGATCCGCACGATGGACCAGGCCTGATCTTCTGCCTGATATCCGGTTTGACGGTCTTTGGTTTGAAACACACAGCCCTGCAGTTTTCGTATGGAAACCGCGGGGCTGTACGTGTATAATGTGGGAAATGCCATCCGGTCCCTCGGCGGGGCATTCTGCTGGGGCTGCGGATACTGCATGCCCTGCACGGTGGGGATCGAGATCTTCAACTGCAACCGCATGAGCCTGATGCTGCGCCGCGCCCCGTCAGAGAAATGGGCTTCGGCAGGGGCGGCGACAAAAACTTTCTCCTCGCGTCGCCGCTCTGACGAGCGGCATGGTCGGAAAGAATGAAAGGAACCCGATATGAGTGCTAAAGTAAAATCTACGTATTTGATGGTCGCCGGATTCATCATATGCCTGCTCGGCATCTATTCAGCAATGCCGAATGGGAATTCCTCGTCTGTAAAGAACCCCAATTGTACAGAGGAAACATCCGGCGTGGTCAGGGAGGTGTCCAGCTACAATTCAATCTCCGCAGGAAGGATGTACAGGGTCACCCTGGAGTATGAAGCAGGCGGAGAACCCCTCACATTGGAGACGACTTCCCGTTACAGCGTAGATCAGGACCAGAATGTAACGGTCCATTATAACCCGGAGAATCCGTCCGAGATATACGTCGATGAACTTGAGGATTCCAAGGCGAACCGGCTTGTCAAAAACGTCATCATGATCGCGATCGGCGCGTTTGTGGTCTACCTGGGAGTTCAGGCCAGGATCGCATCAGAAGCCGGTGCGGGCGAATAGGACGACGGCCCGGGAGATGGCAGAGGACCTGAATGACGCCGTGGAAGCAGGAGACAGACCGATGATCATGAATGTTTTTTGCAAAATGACAGCCATTCTTGCAGGGATTGCCATGCTCGGAAGCGGATTTGCAGATATAAGTGATACGAGCTCAAAAGGACTGTCAGCAGAACAGAATCAGGCATATCAGGCGGAATCGGTCCTGCTGGGGGATGAACAGCCGGACCTCTACCTGCCTCTGCTCAAAGAAAAGAGAGTCGCCCTCTTTTCCAACCAGACCGGGATTGCCGGAAACCGGACCGGGGGAGAAGAGTCTGGTGAACAGGTGACGGAAGAGCATAGGGCTGAAAAAAGGATCACGGACAACAGGCAGGGCGCATCGGATCCCGGGAACCTCCCGGAAGAGCATGGCCTGCCGGAGAACGGGGCAGACCTGATCCCCTTCGGGAAAAACGCGGACGGGACGGACGTCACATACGGTGACCATATCCTGGATGTCCTGGTCCGGCAGGGCGTCGATGTGAAGGCGGTATTCAGCCCCGAACACGGCTTCAGAGGAACGTCCGATGCCGGCGCCGGTGTCGATGACACCGTGGACGAAAAGACCGGGATCCCCATCATATCCCTCTACGGAAACAGGCCGGAACAGCCTACGGCAGCTGAACTGGACCTCTTTGATGTGCTGGTGGTCGACATCCAGGACGTGGGCCTGCGCTACTATACCTACTACATCACCATGTACCACCTGATGGACGCCTGCGCGGCGGCCGGAAAGGAAGTCCTGATCATGGACCGCCCCAATCCCAACGGCTTCTATGTGGACGGCCCCGTCCTGGAGGAGGAATTCACCTCCGGCGTAGGCAACCTGCCCATTCCGGTCGTGCACGGCATGACCCTGGGCGAGCTGGCCCGGATGATCAACGGCGAGGGATGGCTCTCCACAGGACCTGACTCCTGCAGGCTCACCGTCGTTCCCTGCCAAAACTACACCCATCGGACACTGACCTCCCTGGTCATGCGGCCCTCCCCCAACCTCAAGGACATGCGGGCAGTTTACCTCTATGCCTCCACATGCTATTTCGAAAACACGGCTTTTTCCGTCGGAAGAGGGACAGAGTATCCCTTTGAGATCTACGGCAGCCCTTACCTGCAGGATTCCTTCTCCTTCACACCCGTCAGCATGGAGGGGGCCGTCTCCCCGCCCTTCGAGGGACAGACCTGTTACGGCAGGGACCTGCGGGCAATTCCGCTGGACCATATCTTACAGGAAAAAATTGATCTGACCTACCTGATCGAAGCCTACTGGGCCTTGCAGGATACCCGGCCGGACATCTCCTTTTTCGGAGACCCGGACGGAGCAGGGCACTACTGGATCGACTACCTCTTCGGTACAGACCGGGTCCGCCGCATGATCGAGGATGGATGCGGACCGGAGGAGATCGAGAACTCCTGGCAGGAGGAAGTGGAGGCCTTCAAAGAGCAGAGACAGCAGTACCTGCTCTATGAGGAATGAACCGCAGGGAAGCGCCAGGGGAGACCACTTGGGACGGATCCAGGCGGTACAAAAAGAACCGGGAGAACCGTCCCAAACGGTTTCGTGTCTCCCGACAGGCGGCTTTTAATCTTGACAGGATGTAGCCTCGGCACTAAAATATCCGTAATTAACGATATTTAGAGGAGTACGATCATGACTGTTGGAGAACGGATTTTCTTTCTCTTAAAGGAGAAAAAAATGACACAGGTCGAATTTTCCAGGAGAACCGGCATTGCAACAACAACGATCAGTGACTGGAGAAAAAAGAACACCAACCCGGGGTCGGAAAAGATCATGCTCATATGCGCAGCGCTGGATGTTTCTCCGGAGTACCTGCTCACCGGGGTGTGTGAGGACAGCGTGCGCGGGAAAAATATGGATTACATGGTCATACCCAAAGGGACCGAAGAACGTCTTCTTCTAGAACTCTTTAACGACATGCCATGGCTGGAGCGTGCGCATTTACTGGAGTACGCCAGAAAACTTTCGAAAAAAAATCCCGACCGGGACCATACAAAAGAGATGACAAAGTCGATGAAAAAAATAGCTGAGTTTTGTGATGTGGAAGTTTACATGAATGAGGACTTCTCCGGAAGCCCTTCAGTGGACATCAATTACCTGGACGATGATGTTTATGGTCACATTGATCTCATAAGCGGCAGAATCAGCGGCAATTTTTCCAGATATGTTCTGCCGGTTATAGAGGCCTGGTATCAGGAACATAAAGATATCCTTGTCTCAATGTGGAAAAATCATAAAATTGATCTCGTCCCGGCATGGGAATGAGAGGTGCACATGTATGGCGTGTAAAGTGATCAAAAAATTATTGGGCTATGAGTTATGTGTGTTTGATCGTGAAGGCACCTTATATTATTACGATCATATCGCGCTGATACGAAAGAATAACTATACCGAAATATTCAATCTGGATACCATGAATCATGAAATAGGAGACATTATCAAACGGGATGTCACACGAAAAACGATTTACCGCTTCATCATGGATCACCATTTCCGGTTTTTGTCGGAAGCCTGATCAATGCATCCCGGCACCATCACACCGGCTGAGCATATGCATGAAAGAATAACGCAGCAATGTCGGATATAGCAGCGAAAAAAGAACCGGGAGAACCGTCCCAAACGGTTTCTCCCGGTTTTTGTATAATCTCACATGATGTGATGTCACTGCCCCAGCCTGCTGAAGGCACTGCGGATCACCACAAAGGCTGCTGCAGCCACAAGGAAATCGGCCACAGGTCCGGAGTAGAGGACGCCGTCGATGCCCAGGAAACGGGGCAGGGTCAGCAGGAGGATGATCAGCACCAGCTGTTTGGACAGGGAGATGATGATGCCGTTCAGAGGCTTTTTGATCGAGACCATGGCATTCATGGAGACAGGCAGGACACCGGCCAGGACGACCAGGAGCATATAGGTGTGCATATAGCGCAGGGCGAAAGCCTCATAGCCGCCGGCTCCGCTTCCGAAGAGGGACAGGATCTGGTGCGGGAACAGCCAGAAGCAGGCGGTCTCC
The DNA here is from genome assembly GCA_902781215.1 of uncultured Lachnospiraceae bacterium. Classification (GTDB taxonomy): domain Bacteria; phylum Bacillota; class Clostridia; order Lachnospirales; family Lachnospiraceae; genus CAG-791. The sequence continues at coordinate 33,191 of CACZIO010000017.1, read as the reverse complement.
ACAGCCCCGATGACAAAGGCGTAGCGGAAAATAAGATAGGCAGTCTTTTTCACCCTGTCATAATTTCCGGCGCCGAAGTTGAAGCCCATGATGGGCTGACCGCCGATGCTGCAGCCGATGATAGTGGAGTAGAAGAGAAAATTGACCTTAGTGACGACACCCGCCGCTGCCAGAGCCTCGCTCCCGCCGTAGGCGGAGAGGGCACCGTAATGGCTGAGGGACCCGTTGAGGACCAGATTCATCACCAGCATGGCGGCCTGATTGAGACTACCGGCAGCGCCGATGGACGTGATCTGCCGCAGTTTCTGCGCATTCACCCCAAAATGCCTGCGAAGAAGTTTCCCCGTCTTAAAGCGGAACATGTACAGGATCACCATGACTGCGGACAGGATCTGTCCCATGACCGTGGCCAGCGCCGCCCCGGCGATTCCCATATCCAGCTGGAACAGAAAAAGATAGTCCAGAACAAAATTCAGCGCGACGCCTGACATGGAACAGACCAGGGCATACCTGGGACTTCCGTCCGACCGGATCAGCAGGGTCCCGCCGCTGGTGAGCGCCAGAAAGGGAAAGCCCGGCGCGATCAGCCTCATGTAGGTCAGGGCATAGGGATAGACCGGGTCCGTTGAACCGAACAGACGGACAAAGCCAGGTGTAAAAAGGAGAACCAGGACCGCTGTGAAAATCCCCTCCAGCGTCAGCAGGGTCAGCCCGGCCCCCGCGAAGCCCAGCGCCTCATCCCGGTCTCCATGCCCGTTTGCCACATTGAAATTGACGGAGGAACCGTTGCTGAACAGAATTGTCAGAGCTCCGCACAGAAAGGTCAGCGGGTAGGCAATCGTCGTCGCCGCGTTGCCCAGAAAACCGATCCTCTGCCCGATGAACATCTGGTCCACCATATTGTAGAGGGATGCGACCAGGGTACTGATGATGCTGGGGATCGCAAACTGCAGCAACAGTCTTTCCACCGGCGCCGAGCCCAGGGGATTGCCGTGCGTTCTGCCGACGGGTTCTCTGCCTGTCCTGCCGTTTGAGCCGGCTGCTGCCGCATCGGGAAGCTTATCGGCGGAAGAAGCAGAGGCAGTACCGGCAGTAGCGGACACTTTTTCCTGAGGATATCGGTCAGACATAGAATTGTACCTCCCTGAGAGATCCGTCCCGTAGGTGGATTCAACCGCAAATCTGCAGACATATCAACTACAGATAATCGATCGGCAGAGCCAGGAGATTATCCCTGAGCCGGGTTTTTCTTCATACAGGCAGAGGATCGCGTCGGTGCCTTTTCTATAACGACACAAGTAGAATGGCATAAAAACGATCTGATGACAAGTGGGGTAAATGATCGTTTATGGAAATATGAAAATGCTGGCTTATGGATATATACGATATAGTGAATATACCCCTGAGGGGACATTGGATTTGATAGAGTGAAGACAAGGTGATGAACCTGATGAACCTGTTGAAGACACCGGGATGATATAATGAACCATATTGAAAAAGAAAAACCACCTGGGACGGATCTGGTCGGTACAAAAAACCGGGAGAACCGTCCCGGATGGTTTCTTTTCCGGATGGTTTCTTTTCCGGATGGTTTCTTTTCCTGGAGAATTCCAATGCGGCTGATTTTGGTATATACGAAACAGAGAGGGTCAATACATGGTCGGAAAATACAAGGTCATCACACTCTGCGGCAGCACCCGCTTCAAGGACGCCTTCCTGGAGGCCCAGAAGCGCCTGACCCTGGAGGGCAACATCGTCATCAGCGTTGGCTTATTCGGCCATTCCGGCGACAATGAAGTCTGGGAGAATATGGACGAAGGGACACTCACCCGGACCAAGGAGATGCTCGATGACATGCACAAGCGCAAGATCGACATGGCCGACGAGATCTATGTCATCAACGTCGGCGGTTACATTGGCGACAGCACCCGGTCGGAGATCGAGTATGCAAGGGAGACCGGGAAGAAGGTGAGGTATCTGGAGCATGAGTGATTTTTCTGTATAGGCAGAGCTGTTAAAGATAGATGCACATTATTCGAAGAGAATATGCGAGAAGTCGAAGCGATTTGTTGAAGCTGTCATCTGAAAGTTGTATCATGTAATCTGGTAGGTTCTATAACAGCGATATGATTTTTCGACGAAGGGGATTGCCATGATTATATCCTATGACAACCTGTGGAAATTATTGATTGACAAAAAGATGAATAAAACAGAACTCGCAAGAAAAATAAAGATCAGCTCCAGCACAATGGCGAAAATGACACGTGGAGAGCCCGTCGCTATGACAATTCTGGTCAAAATCTGCGATGAACTGAATTGTGATGTAGGAGATATCCTGAGTATAAAGAGAGAAATAAACGCTCGATAGCGTTTTTTTCTCTCCGGAGCTTTTTGCCGCGAGACGACCCAAAGCTCTGCGGATCCTTCAGAGAAATCGAAAATTTCAAAGTCCTTATACGTAAGACTTTGAAATGCGAATTCCTCTTCAGGCCGCCGCTCTGGCGAGCGGCATAATTATAAAACCACTAAGATCGGAGGACTGATATGAAGGTTTACAACATCGAGAACAAGGAACGCCATATCACCAAGAGAATGGGGAACTTCAGCGTGCTGGAGTATGACAGAGACTTGAGCGTTGCCTCTGTTAATGCTATGGAGCAGTATTTCATGTCTCAGATGGGAATGCGCCGCAGACAGCTTGTCGTTAATATGACAGGACAGAATTCAGTTGTGGTCCAGGCCGGTGCCATGCAGTGGATGGCCGGAAATGTCGTTGCCACAAGCGGTGTCAAAGGCGTCGGAGATCTCTTCGGGAAGGCTTTGAGAGGAGCTGTCACGAAAGAGAGCGCAGTCAAGCCGGAATATAAGGGGGCGGGCATCCTGGTTCTCGAGCCTACCTATAAACACATAATCCTGGTCGATGTTGCACAGTGGGGAGCCGGTATCACGGTAGAAGACGGCATGTTTTACGCATGTGATGGAACTGTGCGTCAGAATCTCGTCGCAAGAAAGACCCTGTCCTCTGCGGTACTTGGAAACGAGGGACTCTTTAATCTGAGCCTCTCCGGACAGGGAGTTGCCGCACTTGAGAGTAATGTGCCCGAGGAGGAGCTGATCGCGATCGACCTTGAAAATGATGAAGTCCGGATCGACGGTGATATGGCGGTCTGCTGGTCCTCCAATCTGCAGTTCACGGTGGAGAAATCCACGAAGTCCCTGATCGGATCCGCGATCAGCGGTGAAGGTCTCGTAAATGTTTACCGCGGTACTGGCCGTGTCCTTATGAGCCCGGTTGCCAAAACAGCTACCTGGGCTGAAGCTGCTCTGCCCAAGAGAGCCAATGCGGCGAAGTAAGGGAAGCTGATGCTGTGTATTACCTTATTATTGATTGAGAAGACAACATCAACATGACCGTACACAGCTTTAATAGACATGATTTCCTCTGAATGAAAGGTGACATTATATGGCAGACAAAACGCAGGCAAACATTGGTTTTGAAAAGCAGATATGGGATGCGGCCCGTGTCCTGTGGGGACATATACCGGCGGCAGAGTACAGGAAGGTGATCATCGGCTTGATATTCCTTCGATATGTTTCTACTGCCTTTGAGGGTCGATACTACAAACCAAATAAATCTGCGTGTGTTCCTGTCTCGGTAGCGATCAGAATTAACTCGTCATCTTCAAGACGGTATACTAACAACCAATCCGGTTCTATATGACATGCTCGAAAATCACTCATGTTTCCGGAAAGCTGATGATCATGAAATCGTTCAGGAAGATGAGCGCCAGAAGCCAAAATAGATAAAACAGATGTGAGCTTAGAAATATCCCTTCCACGCTTTTTCATCCGTTTGACATCTTTCTTCATCTTTGAAGTGAATTGGATTTTGTACATACTAATCCTCCAGCATTGCCGCCACCGCTTCCTCAGCAGTCAGGTAGGGGCCGTGAAGATTTCGATGATTTCGAGCATCTTCAATTGCCTCTATTGTTTCATTGGACATAGAACGATGCTTTATTGGGAAGGGGAAGCCATCATATTCCAAAGCAGCGGTAAGGAAGATACGAACAGCAGTGGGAGTATCAAGGCCTAATCCGGCAAATAATGTGTCAGAATCATGTTTGAGATTGTCGTCGATACGAATCTGTAATGTTGCCATAATGATTCTCCTTTCATTTGTAATGATTTGTAACTATATTGTACTACTATGATTGAACCATTACAACGAAAAATACAACGAAAAATTGATGGCTTAAAGGTTCAGAACAGATATGTTCAGTTCACCAGACATCAGCCGAGGCAGTAGGCTGTCACGTAATTTGGCAAGTTTCTTATTTTCGAGGCAATTAACAACTATAAGATCAATCATAGGTGATGTCAGCTCATCAAACTGATCAAGTGTATTACTATCGGGAAGATAAAACTCGAAGGCGTCGTAATTCTTTTTTCGATATGAATGACTGTTGTTGCCACTTGCGTCTGCCCGATTTTATAAAAGTAATGGCTTGATAGTAAATGGCAAGAATGCTTTCCTTTTTGGCCGCTTGTTTTTAAAGATACATACTCGCTATTTTTCAGCTTTATAATCAATGTATGACAATTAACTTCGACGAAACTATAAAGCATAGAGCACAGGCATCGAGAGATGCGTGAACGGAGGACGGTCTGAATGATTGTTTACGATGGCACAAAACAGGATTTCCTGAACAGTGTGGACACGGATTCGATTGCAGAGGAAATCAGAGACAACATTCTTCGAACAATGGGACGGCATACGCCTGAGAATGAGTTTAAATCATGGGTCAACTCCATGCAGTACATGTACAATACCATGAATGATCCCGAAATCCCGTTTGATGCGGGCGTTGCCATCGAGTTTAACATTCCTCAGACAGCCAAGAGAGTGGATTTTATGATCTCCGGCTACGATGAAAACGGAAATCCAGGAATGGTCATCATCGAGCTGAAGCAGTGGGAGAAGCTCAGCAAAGTCGAGAAGAGTGATTCTCTTGTGGAGACTTATACAGGAAACGCCCTCCGTAAGGTCGTCCATCCGTCCTATCAGGCATGGTCCTACGCACAGCTGATCGCCGACTATAACACGGCCGTGCAGGACGACAAAATACGGCTTGAACCCTGCGCCTACCTGCACAATTACAAGCGCAGGAAAAACGATCCCCTCGATGACAGTCAGTATGACCCATACACCAGCCAGGCGCCCGCATTTACCAACGGACAGATCCTGAAGCTGAGAGAATTTATCAAAAAATGTGTCAGGAAGGGTGATAACAGGGAGATCCTCTATCGTATAGACCATGGCAAAATCAGGCCCTCAAAGAGCCTCCAGAATGCCATCGCATCGATGATCAAAGGCAATGAAGAATTCATCATGATCGATGAGCAGAGAGTCGTCTTTGAAGAAATCATCCGGATCTCGGAGAAGTGTCAGAAGGACCATAAAAAGAGAACCGTTATCTGCACGGGAGGTCCCGGCACCGGCAAAAGTGTCATTGCGGTCCGTCTGCTGGCCGAGCTGACAAACCGTAAACAGTTTGTACAGTACGTTTCCAAGAACAGTGCGCCCCGCGATGTCTACAAGGTGAAACTCAAGGGAAAAGTCAAAAAGAGCAGCGTCGACAATATGTTCAAGGGTTCCGGCACCTACACGGAAACCGGCAGGAACATGGTGAACACGCTTCTGGTTGACGAAGCGCACAGACTCAATGAAAAATCCGGTATGTTCCACAATATGGGGGAAAACCAGATCAAGGAAATCATCCACGCCGCAGGCTGCTCGGTCTTTTTTATCGACGAAAGTCAGCGCGTCACAATGGACGACATCGGTTCCGTAGAGGAGATCAAAAAGTGGGCGGAAGAGGAGCAGTCCGAAATCTTCGAGATGGAGCTCCTCTCGCAGTTCCGCTGTAACGGCTCCAACGGATATCTATCCTGGGTAGATGATGTCCTTGAGATTCGTGAAACCGCCAACTATTCCCTGGAGGGGATTGACTACGACTTTGAAATATTCGATTCCCCCGAAGAAGTCCGGCAGAGGATCATTGAAAAAAACAGACTGGCCAACCGCGCCAGGATTCTGGCCGGATACTGTTGGAACTGGCCCAGGGAGCACCGGAGAGATTCCGGCTTCCATGACATTACGATTGGAAACTTTGGCATCAGCTGGAACCTGGATACTGGAGAAGCATTTGCCATCGGCGAGAATTCCGTCAATGAAGCCGGCTGCATCCACACCACCCAGGGCCTGGAATTTGACTATGTCGGTGTGATCATCGGTGATGATATGCGCTATGAGAACGGCCGCGTCATCACGGACTTTACAAAGCGCGCCAAAACAGACCAGTCCCTGAAAGGAATCAAAAAGCTCTATAAACAGAATCCGGACGAAGCCAGACGCAGAGCGGAAGAGATCATCAAAAACACCTACCGCACCCTGATGACACGCGGCATGAAGGGGTGCTATGTGTACTGCACCGATCCCGGATTGAAGGAATACCTGAAAAAGCGGCTGGCCATGTATGCCCAGGCCATGAAAGACAGATCTGTTAGTACAAAAAAAGACTGAGAAGAACTTGAGTATATTTGATTTGGGAGCAAGTAAAGCATGAATCAGAATACAATTCACCGCATCCGCCAATTCACTGAAGACCGCGACTGGAATCAGTTCCATACGCCAGCAAACCTGGCAAAATCCATCTCGATCGAGGCAAACGAGCTCCTGGAGTGCTTCCAGTGGAGCGACACCGATTATGACATCGAGCACGTCAAAGAAGAGCTCGCGGATGTCCTGGTCTACTGCCGTAACATGCTGGACAAGCTGGGCCTGGACGAGGACGAGATCGTCAATAACAAGATGGACCAGAACGAAGCCAAGTACCCGGTGGACAAGGCAAGGGGCAGTGCGGCAAAGTACGACGAGCTGTGATAAATGGAGGAATCTGCCTATGAACGACGCGGAGTGGGATAAGCTGCTGAGGATCAGGACCACCGGCAGAGACGATTCGCATGCTGACCAGCACTGCTATCCCTATGAACCGACCCCCTATTCCGTCCTGGAGCGGCTGGCCGCCAGCGGATTTGTGACCAAGAAAAACGTCCTCGTGGACTACGGAAGCGGGAAAGGCCGGGTGGACTTTTTCCTGGCCTGGCAGGTCGGCTGCCGCTGCATCGGCGTCGAATACGACAGGCGGATCTGGCAGGCGGCTCTTGCCAATCAGCAAAAGGCTGTATCGGGTTCCAAAGTGTCTTTCATGAACATGCGGGCGGAAAGCTGCCCCGTTCCGGAGGAGGCGGACCGCTTTTTCTTTTTCAATCCTTTTTCGGTGGAGATCCTCCAGCGCGTCCTGATGCAGGTCGTGGACGCCTGGTATGAAAAGCCGAGGCAGATCCTCCTGTTTTTTTATTATCCGTCGGATGAATACGTCTCTTATCTCATGAACGTCGACCAGCTTGTCTTCCACGATGAGATCGACTGCAGGGACCTGTTTGACGGAAAGGATCCGAGGGAGCGGATCCTGATCTTTGAGCTGGAAGATGCATACCAGACGCTGTGAGAGTATCGTCTGGGACGGATAAAAGTGGTTCTAAGATGTCGCTTTCCGGGCGACCCGTTCTGTGCAATCTTTGACTATAATGGCCTTCTGAAAGACAAAAAGATGTTTTCGAACAGAGACCGAGGGGGAGATTTATAATGAGAGATATTAACAGGATCAAGGGTTGTCTGGTGGGCGGAGCCGTCGGCGATGCGCTCGGCTATGCAGTGGAGTTTTCAAGGCTGAAGTCGATCCTCAGGGAGTACGGCCCGGATGGCATCACGCGCTATGACCTCGACCGGGGACTGGCCCGTATTTCAGACGACACACAGATGGCGCTGTTCACAGCGACGGCCCTTCTCTTTGGCGAGACCCGCGGACGTATGCGCGGGATCGGCGCGGGACCGGTCGGCTATTTCGACAGGGCTTACCTGGACTGGTACCTGACGCAGGTAAAGTCCTATCCGCTTAAGACCGGAGGGGGATACAGCTCTTGGCTGGTCAATTGCAAAGAGCTGTTCAGCCGCAGGGCTCCGGGCGGGACCTGCCTGTCAGCCCTGCAGGAGGGCGGTCACGGCACGGTGGAGAATCCGATCAACAACAGCAAGGGATGCGGCGGTGTCATGCGCGTTGCGCCGATCGGCGTCTATTTCGCCGGCAAGAAGGACTGGGAAGTGGAAGAGGTCGACATGGCGGGCGCTGAGGCGGCGGCCGTCACCCATGGGCATGAGCTTGGCTACATTCCTTCCGCCGCCCTGGTCCATATCGTGTACAGGCTGGCGTCCGCCGAAAAGCCGGATGTCTATGAGGCTGTACTTTCCTCCATGGAGGCAATGCCGAAGCTCTTCCCCAATGCTGTCCATATGCAGAAGTTCCTGGACCTGATGCAGAAGGCTGTCGACCTTTCCCGCCAGGATGTTGATGACCGCAAGGCAATCCGGGCACTTGGAGAGGGCTGGGTCGCCGAGGAGACACTGGCAATCTCTGTTTACTGCGCCCTCAGGCACGCGGACGATTTCGAAAAGGCCATCATCGCCTCCGTCAATCATGACGGCGACAGCGATTCCACCGGCGCCGTGACCGGAAACATCCTGGGCACTGCCCTCGGCTATGATGCAATCCCGGATTATTATCTGGACAAGCTCGAGCTCAGGGAGATCATCGAAGAGATCGCCGACGATCTCTACAAGGACTGCCGGATCAGCGAATACAGCGCAGACAGGGATCCTGTCTGGATCAGCAAATATGTGGAGATTGATTATAGGCCTGAAAATAATAACAAATGAAAGTGTTCCGACTGGCGTCCATGGGCTGTCTGCAGTAAGCAGCTGCCGGGAGGACTACATGAATAAACGAAAAAGAAAAAAGAATAATGGTTCAATAACAGGAAGGAAACAGGAAATCAGAGAATCGTTCAAGAACAGGACCGATACAGGGAAAGAGTTTAGTGACAGGAAGGAAACAGAGTTTGGAAGAGAAGAAAACCGTTCATAAAGAAAATGAGATCGACACAGTGATTTTTGATATCGGGGGTGTACTGGTTGAACTGGGGCGCTTCCGCTTTCTGGAAAGGAAGGGCTTTACCGGAGAACTGGCGCAGCGGGTCATGTATGCGACGATGCGGTCAGATGACTGGGTACAGCTGGATCTGAACAATATATCCGAAGAGGATATTCTGCAGAGATTCATCGAGAATGATCCCTCCATCGAAAAAGAGATCCGTCACATGTTCGCGGATGTTCACGGTATCGTTGAACCGAAACAGACGAGTCTGCCCTGGATCCGGAGAATCAAGGCGTCCGGCCGGCGGGTCCTCTTTCTTTCCAATTATTCGCACAAGATCATGCGGGAGTGTGCGGATTCCTTATATTTCCTGCCGGAGATGGACGGCGGTCTTTTTTCATGTGATGTCCACATGGTGAAACCCGATCAAGCCTTTTATCAGCTCCTGATCGATAAGTATGATCTCAATCCGGCAAAGAGCGTCTTCATCGATGACCTGGAAGCAAATCTGGAGCCGGCACGGGCGCTCGGAATCCGAACGATCCTCTTCCGGTCACAGGACCAGGCAGAGCAGGATCTGGCCAGGCTGCTCGGATGACGCCGTCCGGAGATGCCCGGGGAAGCTATAATAAAGCAGGAGACAATCTATGTTGCATGCAAAGAACTGTCAGCTGGACCTGCCCTTCGGAACGGTCGACTATATCCGCTTCGGCAGCGGAAAGATTTCGCTTGTTATGATTCCGGGCGTGGGAGACGGCCTGAAGACAGTCAGGGGCATGGCTGTCCCGTTTGCCCTCTTGTACCGCTCTCTTGCCAGAGATTTTACTGTATATGTGTTCAGCAGGTGCCGGGAGATCCCGTTTGGCACGACGACCTGGGATATGGCGGAACAGCTGAACGTTGCCCTGCAGGCCCTGGACCTGTCCTCGGTCGCCCTGGTGGGTGTTTCCCAGGGCGGCATGATCGCCCAGTGGCTGGCAATCAATTTTCCCGACAGGGTCGGGAGGCTGGTCCTTGCGGTGACCCTGAGCCGTCCGAATCCGACGATACAGGATGTGGTTGAAAGATGGATCACGATGGCGGAACGCGGAGATTACAAGGGCATCATGCTGGATACTGCGGAGCGGTCTTATTCTGAGAAGCGTCTGAGGCTGGCAAAAATAGAATACCGGCTGCTGGGCAGTTTCGGAAAACCGAAATCCTTTGACCGCTTTATCAGGCAGGCGGAGTCCTGCGTGACCCACAATGCCTGGAACCGGCTGGACTATATCACTTGTCCGACCCTGGTGATAGGCGGTGAGGATGACCGGATCGTGACCGGACAGGCGTCCAGAGAGATGTCGGACAGGATCCGGGACTGCAGCCTGTACATGTATGAAGGGCTCGGTCACGGCCTGTATGAGGAGGCACCGGATTTTCTCACGCGGGTGCGGGAGTTCTGTATGTGAAATAAAAAGGAGGATCCCTATGGGAAGGTTAAAAGATCTCAGAGCAATGGTAGATGCGGAGCTTAACAGGATGGAGAATCCTGACAAGAGGATCAGTGCCGCCAATCACCTGTACGGAGTCTCGCTCGCAGCTACTATGATCGCCAGAAGGCGCGGACTGGATCCGGAACTGGCAGCCATGGCAGCGATGCTGCATGATCTGCATGCCTACAAGACCGGCTCCTATGATGACCACGCCCACAGGGGGGCGGAGCTTGCGAGGAAGATATTGGCGGATCTGGGACAGACGGATGAGAGGGAAACGGACCTGATCTGTTCAGCTGTCTATCACCACGATGACAAGCTCGTTGTAGATGGACCCATGGACGAAGTCCTGAAGGATGCGGATGTGATCCACCACTGCATGAACGACCTGTCCAAGGCTGTAAAGGACAAGGAAAAAGCAAGGTTCGAGGCTCTGTGTGCTGAGTTCGGTATGTGAAAAAAATCAACCGGGACGGATCCGGGCGGTACAAGAAACCATCCGGGACGGATCCGGACGGTACAAAACGCAGGGCAGAAGTGTCCGTGGGACAAACCGGCAGGGTCGGACCATGCCACAAAGGAGAACGATTTATGTCAGTCAACAAAACCATGATGCAGTATTTTGAGTGGTATCTGCCCAACGACGGGCTCTGGTGGAAACGGTGCGCGGCGAAGGCGGAGAACCTCAATGAAATCGGGATCACAGATGTCTGGCTTCCGCCTGCCTATAAGGGAACCTGTCAGGAGGATGTCGGCTACGGCGTATATGACCTTTACGATCTGGGTGAATTTGATCAGAAGGGGACTGTCCGCACCAAGTACGGGACCAAAGAGGAATATCTGGAGGCGATCCGGGCCTTTCACGATCACGGGATCCGCGTCTTTGCCGATATCGTCCTCAATCACCGGATGGGCGCGGATGAACCGGAGGAGGTCATGGCCGTGTCCGATTCCCGGGACAACCGGATGCAGCAGGTGGAGGGCGAGCACCCGGTCCGGGTCTGGTCGAAATTCACCTTTCCGGGCAGAAATGGAAAATACAGTGATTTCATCTGGGACCACAGACATTTTTCCGGTACGGATTACGATGAGTACAAACGGGACGAGGGCCTGATCTACCGATTTGCCGGCAAGCAGTGGGAGCAGGATACGGATCCCGAAAACGGCAATTTCGATTACCTGATGGGCATGAATGTGGACATGAACAATCCGGAGGTGTGCGAGGAAATCCGGAAATGGCTTTTGTGGTATATCCCGGAGACCGGGATCGACGGCCTGCGCCTGGATGCGGTCAAGCATATCTCTTTCTCATTCTATCGTGACCTGCTCAGTCAGGTGCGTTCTCAGATCCGGGAGGAGACAGGAAAGGAAATCCCGGCGGTCGGAGAGTACTGGAACGGCGATCCCGGCAGGCTCATGTATTATCTGGACCAGGTCAATCACGAGATGGCTCTCTTTGACGTGACCCTGCACTATCACTTTTTTAATGCGTCGCAGGCGGGCAGGGACTATGACCTGCGTACCATCTTTGACGGCACCCTGGTCCGGGAGCAGCCCGACTATGCGGTGACTTTTGTGGACAACCACGACACCCAGTACGGCCAGAGCCTGCAGTCCTTCGTAGCGGACTGGTTCAAGCCCCTGGCCTATGCCATGGTCCTGCTGCGCCAGGGAGGCCGCCCCTGCGTTTTCTATTCCGATTATTATGGCAATCCCGTCCAGAACCGTCCGCTCGTCCCCAATCTCGGCAAGATGATCAAGATCCGCCGCGGCTATGCCTACGGAGACCAGGAGGACTATTTCGACGATCCCCATGTGGTCGGCTGGGTGCGCCGGGGAACGGAGGACCATCCCTATTCCGGCCTGGCTGTTGTCCTCAGCAGCGCCGACGACGGCGAAAAGCGTATGTATATGGGGACCGCGCACATCGGCGAGACCCTCCGCGATGCCCTGGGCAACTGCCCCGATCCCGTCGTAATCGACAACGAGGGCTGGGGCACCTTCCGGACGCGCGGCGGCAATGTCTCCATCTGGGTCCACGAGGAGGGCTTCGAGTATCTGGTAGTGACAGAGTAGCAGGGAATTACCGGGAAATGTCGTATAAAAATGGAGGAAATTATGTTAGAAATCGGAACAAAAGCACCGGAATTTACCCTGCCCGATCAGAACGGACAGATGCACAAACTTTCAGATTACAGAGGACAGAAGGTCATTCTCTATTTCTATCCCAAGGACATGACCAGCGGCTGCACCAGCCAGGCCTGCAATTTCAGGGACAGGTACCCGCAGTTTCAGGAAAAGGGAGCGGTCGTTCTCGGTGTCAGCAAGGACACGGTCGAATCTCACAAGAGGTTCGAGGAGAAGCAGGGCCTGCCTTTCACCCTGCTCTCGGATACAGAACTGGAGGTCATCACAGCCTATGATGTCCGAAAGATCGGAAAAGACGGAAAGCCCACCAAGAGCTTGATCCGGTCCACCTACCTCATCGATGAGAACGGCCTGATCATCAAGGCGTTTGGCGGCGTCAAGGCAAAGGACAATGCCGCCCAGATGCTGGATGCTCTGGAAGAATAAGAAGAGGCCACCTGGGACGGTTCTCAGAGATAAAAATAACACCATCCGGAATGCCATCTGGGACAATAATATCCGGGACGGGTCTGGCCGGTTCAAAAAACCGGGAGAACCGTCCCGGGTGGTTCATGGAGGAAAAAATGCATCAATACAGACTTTTGGACGAGGAATACAACAGGATCCTGGAGTTTAAGCGAGACCTCCATATGCATCCGGAGCTTTCGGGGGAAGAATTTGAGACGACGAGAAAGATCCGCACATTTCTGGAGACACTCCCGGATTTTCGGATCCTTCCGCTGGAAACTGAGACCGGGACCGGCGTCGTGGCGCAGATCCGGGGGACGGAGGCTCCTGCTCAGGACTTTTCCGAGATCATGCTCCGGGCGGACATCGATGCCCTTCCCCGGGATGAGGAATATGAAAGTCCCTGGAAAAGTGTGAATCCCGGGGTCATGCATTCCTGCGGGCATGACTTTCATACAGCTTCTCTGCTTGGAGCAGCCCTCCTGCTGCAGCGGGCCCGGACGGACGGCAGACTGCACAGGACCGTGGACCTGGTCTTTCAACCGGCTGAGGAAGGGGCCAGAGGTGCCCTGATGATGATCAAAGCCGGTCTGTTTGATCTCATCCATCCCGATGCCTGCTTCGGCATGCACAACTGGCCTTCAGTCTCGAGCGGCAGGATCGTGTGTCACGAGGGTGCCCTGATGTCAGGCAAGCGCAATTTTGAGATCACCATCCACGGCGTCGGGGGACACGGGTCCATGCCTCATCTGTGCACGGATACCATTGTCTGCGCGGCGGCTGTCGTTCAGTCCCTGCAGACTGTGGTGAGCAGGAACACCGACCCGCTGGATTCCGTCCTTCTCACGATCAATATGATCGAGGGCGGCAGCCCCATCAACCTCATTGTCGATAAGATCCAGCTGCTCGGTACTGTCCGGTCGCTCTCTGATCAGGCGCTGGACCATGCCATCTCCCGGATCGAGACCATTGTCAGGGGCACAGCGGCGGCCTATGAATGTAGGGATGAGATCATGTGGACACCCAGGATCCCCACCGTGTGGAACTCTCCTGAAATGACGGTTCGGGCAAAAAAATGTGCGGAATCGACCGGGTATACAGTCACGGATGCCGTGCCCTCTCTGGCGAGCGAGGACTTCGCATGTTACAGAGAGCATGTACCATCCTTCTTTTACTGGGTCGGCAGTACACCGGAGGGTGAGGAACCGCAGGATCTGCACAAGTCAGGTTTCCACACAGATGATTCCATGCTGCGCTGCGCCGCAGACCTGTACATGGCCTCGGCCATGGGATCATAAGAAAAACGAAAACTGGAAAACCGGATCACAGGAACTCAGTATCACAGGATATCGAATCACAGAAACACAGGATCACAGGAAGACATGACGAATTTAAACATTTTGACGTTCGGAAACCCCGAGGCAGACACATTCCTGATCCAGATGGTGGATGATCATGATCTGGAATTTCTGGAAAGTGAACTTACATATATCCGCGAACTGACCGGCGGACAGGATTTCTGCATGAAAGCCGTGCAGGTCAAGAGCTGGAACAGGGATCTTTCACCCTGGCAGGCACCTGCTGTGTTCGGCAATAAAGATTTTGGAGACGGCGCCGGGGAGACACTGCGTTTCCTGCAGGAAGAAGTCCTGGCACACCTGCCCGGCGGGCATGAAGCCGCAGGACCCTCTGAAGCGGAAAGCGCTGTGAAGAGGGTCTTTTTAGGAGGCTATTCGCTGGCCGGATTATTTGCCCTGTGGGCGGGCTATCAGACGGACCGCTTTGACGGCATTGCGGCGGCGTCGCCCTCCATCTGGTTTCCGGGTTTCATCGACTATATGAAAAACCGCAGTATACAGGCGGATGTTGTTTATCTGAGCCTTGGCGACCGGGAGGAACGAACCAGAAATCCCATCATGTCGCAGGTGGGCAGTGCGATCCGCGAAGCGGAATCGATCCTGGCCGGGACAGAAACCGACTGCGTCCTGGAGTGGAACAGGGGGAACCATTTCAAACAGCCCGATCTTCGGACGGCAAAGGCTTTCGCCTGGCTGATGAATCGAAAATAGAAAACGGAAAAAGGAAAGATCTACCATGAAATTTTTTCATCTGTCGGATTTACATATCGGGCTCAGACTCATCAACCGGGACCTGAGCGAGGACCAGAAATATATAATGGACCGGATCGTTGAACTGGCCAGTCAGGAGCAGCCGGATGCCATCGTCATTGCGGGCGATATCTATGACCGCGCAGTACCTTCGGCAGAGGCCGTGGAGCTCTTTGACTATTTTGTCTCTGCCCTGACACAGGCGGTGCCGGGGGCGGAGCTCATGATGATCAGCGGCAACCACGACAGCGCGCCCCGTGTCAACGTATTTCGCAGTGTTCTGCGTCATCAGCATATCCACATGATCGGACAGCCGCCGCAGCACGCAGAGGAGCATATCGAGAAGGTCGTGCTGCGTGACCGGCACGGAGATGTCAATTTCTATCTGCTTCCCTTCGTCAAACCCTCCATGGTGAAGGAAATCGTCGGTCAGGCGGAAAACGGCAATAACCTGTCCTATGACGAGTCGGTCCATCGCCTGATCGCCCGCGAGCAGATTGATCTGGCGCAGAGAAATGTGCTTGTGAGCCACCAGTTTTACATTCCGAAAGGAAAAACGGCCGCCGACGTTGACCGCATGGACTCGGAGGTCCTCACAGTCGGCAACGTCGACGAGGTGAAGGCGGATGTGCTGGATGCGTTTGACTACGCGGCGCTCGGCCACATCCACAAACCCATGCAGGTCGGAAGCGACCGGTACAGATATGCGGGGACGCCCCTTGCCTGTTCCGTGAGTGAAGCCGGCCAGCAGAAGGGCATCATTGTCGTGGAAATGGGCGAAAAGGGAGAAGTGCAGACTAGAGTCCTGCCGCTCATTCCTCTCCGCCAGATCAGGGTCATCACCGGTACACTGAATGAAGTTCTTCTTCAGGGCTGCCGCGACTATGTGCGCGTTGTCCTGACGGATAAGAAGGACCTGGATGTCCTCGACATGCAGGACCGGATCCGCAGCGCCTTCTCCTATCTGCTGGAGATCCGGCGCGAAGGTCTGCGCAGGGCGGACTACCACACCGGCGTGCAGTCGGAGGCGGAGCTTGACCCATTCGAGCTGTGCTGCACCTTTCTGGGAGAGCTGGACGACGATGAAAAGGCACTGCTGCAGGAAGTGATCAATCAGGTAAGGGCAGCAGAATAGAAGCTCCGGCGAAGGTAACTTTTTCGACCATTACCAGTGCATAAAACGCAGAAATGTGATTGGCAGGCGTTCGTCATCCGTGAATACATGAATATATTCTGGATGACAGATGACAGATGACTGATGAAAGATGAACGATAATCTGACAGGGTTATCGTGTGAGGTTATAGTGTATGAGACCCTTACGGCTGACAATGCAGGCTTTCGGTTCTTACGGAACGGCGGCCACTGTTGATTTTGAAAAAACGACCCAGAACCTGTTCCTGATCACGGGAGATACAGGCGCGGGTAAGACTACGATCTTTGACGCGATCGTGTTTGCCCTCTATGGACAGGCGAGTTCCTCCCACAATAAGAAAGACGGACTGGAACTGCAGAGCCAGTATGCGGACCTGAAGGTGGAGCCCTATGTGGAACTTACATTTACAGAGCTCGTCGGCGGTGTACCGGAAGAATACAAGGTAAAACGCATCCCGCGCCATATGCGCCCCGCAAAACACAAGGGCGCCAAGGACCAGGCGGTGAGTGAAACTGTCGAGCTGACCATGCCGGACGGCAGTCTCTATCCGCAGAAGGAGACCGATCGGAAGCTGGAGGAGATCGTCGGGCTGACCAGGGATCAGTTCATGCAGGTCGCCATGATCGCCCAGGGCGAGTTTATGGAGCTGCTGCGGGCAGATTCCAACTCCAAGAAAAAGATCTTTCAGCGCCTGTTCGGGACCGGAATGTTTCAGGGTATCGTGGATGAACTCGCCCGCAGACGGGCAGAGAGGGAGTCGAAGATCACGGAGCTGTGGACGCAGTGCCGGCAGGAGATCGGGCATGTGGAGATCCCGGGACCGGAGGAACTCCGGAGATCTGCCGGGCTCACGGAAGCAGGCGGGAAGGATGTGGAAACGCCCGAATCTGCGGAAGATTCCATGACAGCAGAGGAAGCAGGTGCCGGGGCAGAGACTGACCAGGCACAGGAACTCCTGACGGAGCTCTCGCTTCTGCAGCGGAAACTGAATGATTCTGACAAATTCAACCGCCCCGACATGGAGGGTTTTCTGGAGAGGCTGGAAGTGCTCTGCGAGCTGTTGGAACAGGCAGAAGCCGAAGCGAAGGCACAGGAAGCTGAATTCAGCGCGGAACGAGACCGGAGAAGAGATGCCGTGACAGAGGCCCAGCAGCTTCTGCAGTCCTATCAGCAGCTGGAAAAAGCAGAACAGCAGCTTCTGGCCTGTGCACAGACAGAGGATCAGATCGAAAGGGACCGGCAGCTGATTCCGAGGATCAGGGATGCCTGGGAGATCCAGGCCCTTTACCAGCGATTCGTTGATGCAGACGAGACTGTGCAGAAGGCCGAGAATGCTGTAAAAGACCTTCAGGAGCAGCTCCCGGGTCTTCGGGAAAAGGCAAAATTGCTGGAAACTGCAGAGCAGGAAGCCAGGAAGCGGGCGGATGAAGAGCTGGAAGCCTATACCAGGGTCTCGGATCGTGTAACCAAGTCACTGGATATCCTGCAGAAGATCCGCGAGGCAGAGCAAAACCTGGAGAAGTGTCGGACAGCGTCTAAGGAAGCAAACGAGAAAGTGAAGTCAGCGGAAAAGGCACAGAAGGCGTTTGCGGAGCAGGAAAGTGTCTGGCAGCAGACGGCAAAGGAGCTTGCGGGGGCAGATGTGAAGCTTGCCGGCTGGAAGTCCCGTCAGCAGGAGGCGGAAAGGCTGGGGCAGACACTAGCGGGTCTCTCAGTCAGGAAGAAAGAACTGGACAGACAGATCCAAAAGGTGGAGCAGGCAAGAGAGGAATACCTGCAGATTCATCAACAATATGGCCTCAAAGAGAATGAATACAGTGAGAAGAACAATGCTTTCCTGAACGCGCAGGCCGGTGTTCTCGCAGACCAGCTGGAGCCCGGGAAACCCTGCCCTGTCTGCGGCTCCCTGGACCACCCGCACCCGTTTAAAAAGACACAGGAGCACGTGGAACTCACCCGTGAAGTGATCAATGCATTGCGGGAGAAAGTGGAGACGCTGAACCGGATCCAGTCTGAGAAAGCGACAGCGGCCGGCTCCGCGGCAGAAGTGCAGCGGGAGAAGCAGCACAGTCTGACGATGGAACTGCGGCAGCTGGACGAGAGATTCAACGCTTTTTCAGCGGCGATGGAGGGCGCAGACACGCCATCGCAGGAAAGCGCAGGCTTTTCAGATATTCAGGAACAGATCAGGACAGGTGCTGAGAAAGAGAATATCCGGAATGGCAGTCTACCGGACGCGAAAGCGCCAGAGCAGGATCTGACGCCTGACAAGATCGAAGAAGGCCTGTATGCCGCTGCGGAACTCCTGGCAGATTGGAAAACCGGCCTGAAGAAGCTGGTCCGTTCCTGGAAACAGAAGGCAGACAGTCTGGCCGATGTCCAGAATAATCTTCAGGGGGCACAGACCATGCGGGAAAAACTGCAGAAGGCATACAGCGATGCCCTGCAGGAATCCTCGGAGGCCGATCAGGCCCTGGCTGCGGCGCGGACATCCCTGGATGGCCTGCAGGCGCAGCGGGATTATGAGGATGAGAAGGCTGCCAGGGATGCCCTGAAGAGTGCGGAGGCACAGAAAAAAGAGGTCGACTGTGCCTTTACCGCAGCGCACAAAGCTGCGGACGATGCCAGATCTTCTGCTGAAAAGGCAGTCACGCTGCTTCGTCAGCATGAGGAGGCACTCCCGGGTCAGAAACAGGAGAGCGCGGCGAGAAGAAATGCATACGAAGCCCTGTGCCGGGAGAAAAGATTTGAGGAAGCTCAGTGGAAGGACATGATCCTTGCACACAAAAAAGAAGAGGCGGAGAGCCTGCAGACACACGTCAATGCCTGGAAGGAACAGAAAGCGGAAGCAGAGGGAATGCGTACAGTCGCGCAGGATGCTATCCGGAACCGCCCCAGACCGGATCTGGCTGCCCTCGGCGAAGCGCGGGATGCAGCGCAGGCTGCTTTCGAAGCGGCGCGGAACAGGGCAAAGCTTCTCGAACAGCATCTGACAGCAGACCTGAAAGTCTGGACGGAACTCTCACCGAAGATGGAGGAGCGCAGCCGGGCTGCCGGGGAATATGACCGGATCAACGAGCTGTTTGAGCGCCTCGGAGGCAAGCGCACCGGTGCCAGAATGGATATCGAGACATTTGTCCAGCGCTATTACCTCCAGCGGATCCTCCGGGCGGCCAATGTCCGCTTCTCCGAGATGTCGGCGGGCCAGTTCGAGCTGCGCATGGTCGGAGACGACATGGCAGGGGCAGGCAAAAACAGAGGTCTCGACCTCATGGTCTACTCCGCAGTCACCGGCAAGGAGCGCGAGGTCAGGACACTCTCCGGCGGAGAATCCTTTATGGCAGCTCTTTCACTTGCCCTGGGCATGGCCGACCAGATCCAGGAGGGCGCAGCCTCCATCAATCTCGACATCATGTTCATAGATGAGGGCTTCGGCTCTCTCGATGACCATGCCCGCGACCAGGCCGTCCGCGTCCTGAAGCGGATGGCCGGCGGCTCAAAACTGGTCGCCATCATCTCCCATGTGACCGAACTCAAGCAGGAGATCGATGATCAGCTTCTCGTCACCCGCGACGAGAACGGAAGCCATGCCCGCTGGCAGGCCGGGAGCCTTTAAAAAACCACTTGGGACGGTTCTCGCGGTACATAAAAACCACCCGGAAAACCAACCGGGACGGATCTGAACGGTTCATATAAAACCACCCGGGACGGATTGACCGGTTCATATGAATCCGGCGGAGAAACACAGGGGAAAGACAAAGGGACGGATCCGGACAGTTCAAAAAAGAACCGGCCGGATCCGTCCCAAGTGGTGTTTTTGCCCGTGCAGATTTGCCTGGATTGTCTGCGGATGATCAGAACCCGTGACCTCCGCCTCCGCCGGAGTGACCGCCGCCACCGCCGCCGCTGCCTCCCGAACTGCGGTTCTTGTAGTGTTTGACACTGCTCAGGACGATGGGCAGGGCCAGGGAAATCCCGGGCATGCTGGCCATCTGGCGGGTCACGCTGACATTGACCTCACCCTTTGTGCGGGGTTCGGGATCGGGGATCCTGGAGTATACGGTGAGATAATAGTTGAGCAGGATTCCGCATAGAACCGCGATCAGGGCATTGGTGATGTGCTTGACAGGTCTGGCCAGCCGCTCCCCCCTGCACTTGCCCAGGATCTGACTGAAGGTCCGGTCCGCGCATTCATAATAATCGCCGCGGGAGGCGCTCTTGTAGACGTTGTCCGTGATGGCGCGGGCATCCGCTCTGGTGATCGTCTTCAGAGCTGTCCCGTTCGAGTAGATATAGAGCTCCCGGTCATACATGTCAATGACAAAAATGACCGCGGGACTGTTGCCGTAGTGTGAGATGGCGTAATCCTCCGCAAAAGCGGAGGTGCCTGCGGATGCAACATCTGTCGTGACAAAAGCGGCGCCCATGTATTCCGTGATGGCGGAATAGTCCCGGATGAGTCTGGCTTCTTCATCCGGCGTCAGGATATCCGCATCGTCCTCTACGACCAGCTGGTTCGCGGCGAGAACACTGACAGCCGGCAGGAAGGTGCAGATGATCAGGACGCCCAGGACCAGAAGAAGGCTTTTTTTCAACAGATCCGTGCCTGTTCTCCTGTTTATCATATTTGGCCTGGTCAGCGTATACATTCTGTTTGACATATCACTGCACCTCCTTCCTGTCAAAGAGCCTGGGAAGCGGCCTGGTCGTGCTGATGTTGTAGACCTGCAGCATGATGGCTGCGGCAATGATCAGGATCAGGATACATGCGGCGTCTCCCATATAGTACCAGGCGTCATTGACCGGAGAGATGAAGACGATCGCCGCGTTGATGATGACCGCAGCCGCGACTAACAGGATCGCTGCGAGAGGCCGGCGCTGCGGCATGGACTTCTGCCAGCCCAGGATCTTCCGCACAGTAATAAACAGGTAGAGCACTGCGCCCAGGGCGATGAAAACGCTGACGATGGGCAGATTCACGGCACTGCCGTTTATCAATACGGAGATTGAAATTGCCAGGACAAACAGGAATGAGGTGAGATGCTTTCGGAGCCATTCCGCGACGGTCGGATACCGCTTCCTCGTGGCGGATCCCTCCTTGGCAATCTTCGGATCCTTTCCTGCTGTCCAGCCCTTGTCGTTGGCATGCGTCTCCTTCTCGAAGATTCTCTTTGTGCTGCTGTTGATGGATGCTGCCATCAGGATGCCGGCGACCAGGCTCACCATGGAGGTGATGAGCGGCGTCGGCTGAAAGAGCAGTTCCAGGATCAGGAACAGGATGACAGCAAAGGCGGCGCAGCCCAGGGAAAAGGACCTCATATCGACCGGAAGATCGGAGACCACCTTGCCGGACTCGCCATTGACGACGGCATAGACCACACGGTTGTTTTTTCGCCAGGTGAGGAACCAGAGCGGGAACATGGTGCTGTGGTGGCTTCTGGTGTGGGCTTCGACATGTGAGGAGTTCTTCTCCACCGTGATTCCGTCCTGCATCTTGACCTTCCGCGCGACCTCGGCCACGATGTCATCCGAAGCGGTCTCCTCCGCGTCCCGGTAGTAGGTCTCGGCCGGCACAGAGGAGGCGTCTGCATAGAAACCCGACAGGTAAGCCGCCCGGAAGGGGCGCTCCTTCTTCATGTCAAAAGGCAGGATGCGGGCGGCGATCTCGTCGTCGTAGTACTGACTGGCGTCATAGGGGACGCCGCAGTACTGACCGTTTACAGATGCATCGATCCGGTAGGTGTTGATCTTGTCATACCTGGGCGTGCTCTCCACTACCTTGGTGCCGACGATGGATGACGCACCCATCTCCACATCATATTCGTAATAGGGCATGTAGATCCCCGTGAAATTCTGCAGGTGAGACGCATCCCGCAGGATTTTTGGGAGGTAACGCACCTTTTTTGTGTGATTCTGAAAGAGCTCCCTGCAGCGGTCTTTCGAGACCTGGAAGGGAATCAGCCTCTCGGGCATCGCCCGGCTGCCGCCCGGCGCCTTCAGCAGACTCTGCCCTCCGCAGTAGGGGCAGAAGCCGACCTGGGAGTCCTCGGTCCCCTGCAGCTCCGCACCGCAGCTGCTGCAGGTAAAAAGCGTCAGGACAGATCCGGCATAGTTCGCTGCGGACGTCCCTTCGGCAGACCCGGCACTGGCGGTCATACTTTCCCCGGCCTGTCCCGGACCGGAAAAGTATTCGCCGGGAACATTTTCCCCGGTGCTGCTGTTCTTTACTTCGAACTCGTCCGGAGAGATCATCGTGCCGCAATGCTGACATTTCATTGATTGAGAATCAACGTCAAACAGTATATTTCCTCCACAGTTTGCGCATCGAAATCCCATAGATCAGTACCTCCTGATTCGTGAACTACAAAACAGTAGTTGCGAAAGGACACAGGTGGATCTCCCTTTACCAGGAAATCAAAGACCGGTATAACAGTTGGCCTTTCACTTGTATGGAAAGCACCTGCGAATCCTGCTACTATAATAACATAAAAAGAAGTTGTACATATGACCCGATGAAAAAGAACTGTCCGAAACAACAACCCTGGACGGGGCCGGCGAAACATGAAGCCCCGAAAACCTCTGCTGTGGAAGAGAGGAAGTACTCAGATGACCACTGCGAATTCTGCAAATGTAACCGGCGATAAAAAGCTCACGGCCCGGATCGCGGGCACGGTCAGACACTCCTCCGTGGACGGCCCCGGAGTCCGTTATGTCGTCTTTTTCCAGGGCTGCCCGCATCACTGCCCCGGCTGCCAGAATCCCGACACCTGGGATCCGGGAGCCGGCGAGGAGGTCGCCGTGGATGACCTGATCGACGAGCTTTCCAGGACCCGATTTCTGGACGGAATCACCCTGTCCGGCGGGGATCCTTTTGTGCAGCCGGAGGCTGTCATGGCCCTGGCGGACGCTGCCCGCGAAAAAGGGCTGACAGTATGGGCCTATACCGGCTGGACCTGGGAAGCCCTGCAAAACGGCGCAGCGGGTGAGGCTGCGAAGGATGCATTGAGCCACATTGATGTTCTGGTCGACAGCCCCTTTGTGGAGGAACTTCTGAGCCGGGAATGCATTTATCGGGGGAGCAGCAACCAGCGTCTCATTGATGTGCCCGCCAGCCTGAAAGCCGGTGAGGCAGTAGATGTTCAGCTCGAAGGAGGTGTCGGATGATCATGATCCGGCTGCAGCGCAGCATGAACCTGCTTTCTGCGAGGCAGGCCGCAGAGATTCGATGTCTTGAGCCGGAGCCGGATTCAGCTCCATCGCTTTATGTACCTGCATGAGACCAGTTTTCCCTGAATCCGGTCTTGTAAATTATTAAGTAAATGTTACAATTAATCCAAACACACACGGCAGAGCCGCCGTTCGGGCCGGACGGAGGTTTTGACATGATGTCACGAGTAAAACATGAACAATCTGGCGCAGCTTTTCGGAAAATGAAAAGACTGTGCCTGCTTGCCCTTATTGGAACACTTGTGTACAGCGCCTGCTGTCTGTGCTTTGGATGTGCCCACAGATCGACAGCACCGGTGCTGGAGGATCTGTCGGCTGAAAACATGCCGGCAGACAACCTGCAGGCGGATGATGCACAGACAGGAAATAACCCGGGGCAAGCCCGGCAGCCGGAGGAAGCAGGCACAGAACAAAGACCTGCAGGTGAGCCGCAGACAAACGAACCACAGGAAGGAAGCCTGCCGGCAGCGGATCCTGATGCAGAGAATTCGCAGACAGAGCCTCTGCAGACAGAGAACACCCCGGCCGGGACGCTGACGGTACATGTCTGCGGTGCGGTCAGACAGGAGGGCGTCTACACGCTTCCCGCCGGAAGCCGGATCCGGGATGCGGTGGAGGCAGCCGGAGGATTTGATGAGACGGCGGACACAGCCTATGTGAACCTGGCGGCGGAGCTGCAGGACGCATGGCAGATCCGCATACCGACGACGGAGGAAGCGGCTGCCCTGCGGGGCGGGGCTGATCCGTCGGCTGTCTATGGAGCCGGTTCAGCTGCCGCAGGGGCAGTTCCGCCAGGTGTATACGGAGCAGGCTCAGCTGCCGCCGGAACAGGCGCAGATCATGCGGCTTCGGATAGTCCCGGTAAGGTGAACCTGAACACTGCTTCGAAGGAAGAATTGATGCAGATCCCGGGCATCGGAGAGAAAAAGGCGCAGAGCATCCTTGACTACCGTCAGCAGAGCGGCGGCTTTGAGAAGATCGAAGACCTGATGAAGGTTCCCGGCATCAAGGACGCCAGCTTTCAGAAGCTGAAGGATTATATCAGTACTTGAATGCTGCAGGCTGATAACTGTTAGAAGAGACAGACGATGCCTGCGCACCTGCAGGCTCCGGCATGGTCGGAACGAGTCTGTAAAAAAAACTGCTGACAGAGCCACAGTTATTATTTTTAAAGATTAAAAAAATCAACATACAATAGATACGGAAAACAGACAGTAAGAAAACAGGAGAGTTTGGTATGGCGGCAAAGGTACTGGTCGTGGATGATGAGAGAGTGATCGTCAAGGGGCTCCGCTTCAGCCTCATGCAGGAGGGATATGAAGTCGACTGCGCCTATGACGGCGAGGAGGCGGTGTCCAAGATCCGAGAGAAGGAGTTTGACATCGTGTTGCTCGATGTTATGCTCCCCAAGTTGTCCGGCTTCGAGGTCCTGCAGCAGGTCCGCGAATTCTCGGATGTGCCGGTCATCATGCTCACGGCGCGGGGGGATGACATGGACAAGATCCTGGGCCTGGATTACGGGGCGGACGACTATGTGACCAAGCCCTTTAACCCGCTGGAGGTCAAGGGCAGGATCAAGGCGATCATCCGCAGGACCTCGCGCGGGCGCAGAGAGGCCGCGCCGCAGGACAATGTCATTGAGGTCGGCGACCTGAACATGGATCTGGACAACCGCCGCGTGACCCTGGACGGCAGAGAGGTCAATCTGACCAGCAAGGAATTCGAGCTGCTGGAACTTCTTGCCACCCATGCGGGCAAGGTCTACAGCCGCGCCCAGCTCCTGCAGATGATCTGGGGCAAGGATAACCCCGGCGACGTGCGGACGGTCGACGTCCATATTCGCCGCCTGCGTGAGAAGATCGAGAGCAATGCGTCCGAGCCCAGGTATGTCCAGACCAAGTGGGGCGTGGGCTATTATTTCCGCAGCCATGAGAAATAAGGGAAGAAAAACAGAGGCATACATGGCGGCATTTCAGAGACTTTAAAATCTGAGGGACAGAGTAAATATTATGCGTGAAAAAATCGGGAGGCTCAAGGACAAGCTTTCATTTCTGAAGAGCCTGCGGGTCATCTTCTTCATCATGATATTCCTGGTCGGTGTGATCCCCTGTACCCTGCTCCAGAACGCGATCCTGCGCGACTACGAGGCGCGGGCGGTCGAAGTGCGTGTGGAGCAGGTCAAGGGACAGATGCGGTCGCTGGCCAATCACCTGATCTCCAGCAACTACCTGGTCAATCAGGAGTCCGGCCAGGTCGATGCGGAGCTGTCGGAGTTCGCGACCCTCTACGACGGGCGCCTTCTGATCATCGACGATTCCCTGCGGGTCGTCAAGGATACCTACGGCCTGTCGGACAACAAGACGATCGTCTCCCAGGACGTGATCAGCTGCCTGGTCTCCGGCGACAGGGCCGGTCTGGAGCAGTATGACCGGAAATACGGCTTTCTGGAGATCGTGGTTCCGATCATGGAGACCCGGTCTATGGAGGGCCTGGATTATATCAAATACCGGAGCCAGTCTAATTCCGTGCGCGGCGTCCTGCTCTCCAGTACCTCCACGGAGTATATACAGAGGACCAAGGATATCCTGCGGCGAAAAGCGCTCATGTTCCAGCTGATCATGCTGGTCGTGGTCTTTTTTTTATCCATACTGCTGTCCGGCTTTCTGGTGCGGCCCTTCGAGGTGCTTTCCAGGGACATTCGCGAGGTCAAGGAGGGATATTCCAATGACCCGATCGAGGCACCGCAGTACCTGGAGACCATGCACATCGCAGATGCCTTTAACAATGTCCTGGGCCGGATGAACGCGCTGGACCAGTCGCGCCAGGAGTTTGTCGCCAATGTTTCGCATGAGCTCAAGACGCCCATGACGTCCATGAAGCTTCTCTCGGCCTCCCTCCTGTCTGAGGAAGAGGTCGATCCCGCGGTCTACCGTGACTTCCTGGAGGACATTGACCATGAGATCGACCGCGAGAACAAGATCATTTCGGACCTCCTGGACCTGGTCAAAGAAGACCGGACCAATGCGGATCTGGAGGTGGCTCTGACGGATATCAACCTTCTGGCCGAGGCAGTCCTCAAGCGCCTGCGCCCCATCGCGCGGCAGAGAGATATTGAGCTGACCCTTGTCAGGCGCAGGGAGGTCCATGCGGAGGTGGATGCCACCCGCATCAGCCTGGCCCTGACCAACCTG
Source organism: uncultured Lachnospiraceae bacterium (assembly GCA_902781215.1). Lineage (GTDB taxonomy): Bacteria > Bacillota > Clostridia > Lachnospirales > Lachnospiraceae > CAG-791. The sequence goes on along the minus strand of CACZIO010000017.1, from coordinate 6,388 downwards.
GTGGAAAATGCCATCAAATACAATCGGGACCACGGCGAGGTCGAGGTCACGGTGGATGCCGACGACAGGTACTTCCAGATGACTGTGCGCGACAACGGGATCGGGATCCCGGAGGAGGCACAGGGACGGATCTACGAGCGCTTTTACCGCGTGGACAAGTCCCGCTCGCGAGAGATCGGCGGCACAGGCCTGGGCCTGTCGATCACCAAGAGCGCCATCCTGCGCCATCACGGCACAGTTACGCTCGAGAGCAAAGAGGGCGAGGGCACGACTTTTACCGTGCAGATTCCTCTCCGTTACTCGGCCGAGCCCATCGAGCTGCGCCCCGGCAGACCACGCAGACAGCTTTCCCGCCTGCTCCGCTTCCGCGGCCATGCCGACCGTCAGAAGGATTATGAGGAGAAGACCATCCTGGTGTCCCGCCGCAAGGTCAACCCGGAGGAAGCTCATTATTCGCAGAAAACGCTGTATCCGGACAAGCAGGATCCTCAGAAGAAGACGCCCGGTCCGGAGGATCGGACGGATGGATCCGGTCATTCATCTGCATATACCTCCAGCGTGAAAGCTGACGGAACAGAGAGGAGGGATACAAATGCGTGACAATAAGCGTTTGTACACCGCACTGGCAGCTGCTGCCGTGTGCCTGCTGTGCCTTCTCATTTATATCGGATGCAGTTCATCGGAGGATAGGGGGACGCAGATCCATGTCTTTTATCTCAACAGTGAAGAGACCGGACTGGTGAGCAGAACCCATTCCCTGAACGCCGAATCCCTTTACGGACGTGCTGCCGAAACCATGGATTATCTGTCGCAGGGACCGGTCGAGGAGGGACTGAAGGCACCGCTCATGGGCATGGACTGCGAGGAATTCACCATTGAAAAGGACGTGATCATCCTGGAGCTGCCTGCCGCCTACCGCGATCTAGATACCATTACAGAGAAGCTGACCCGTGCCGCCATCGTCAATACCCTGTGTGAACTGGAGGAGATCAATCGTGTCACGATCCGGGTCAAAGGCGCTCTGCTCATGGATGAGCAGGGCAATAAGTCCGAAAACATGACATCTGACCAGTTCATTTACAGCACCGGTAACGAGATGCTCAGCTACGAAAATGCAGAGGTCCATTTGTATTTTGCCACGGAGGACGGCAAGAAGCTTGTCGAGACCTACCGAACAGTGGTCTACAATGCAAACATACCCATGGAGAGGATGGTCGTGGAGCAGGTCATCGCCGGGCCCAAGGGAGATTTCAACTATCCGACGGTCAACGAGAACACAAAGATCGTCAATATTGTGACCCGCGACAATATCTGCACCGTGACCCTGGACAAGACCTTTCTCACCAACCCCCACGAGGTGGATCCCGAGGTCGCGATCTACTCCATCGTCAATTCCCTCACCGAGATCCCGTCGATCCGCCAGGTGCAGATCCTCATCGAGGGGGAGGAGGAACCTGTCTTCATGGACAGCTATCCGCTGGATGCGGAGACCCTCCTGCAGAAAAATACGAACATTGTACAGACGCGGGAGTGACTGCAGCAAATAGGCAAGCTTGCCATGGGCTCAGGGCTTTTGCCCCTGTTTTCATTTAAAAAGACTATATAAATAGTAAATACTAAGAGGAGAGAAAAATGCGCAGACCGCTTTTCGCAGCCCTTGCGGGCATCGCGGCGGCAGTCTGGATCACCATTGTTCTTTTTCCCTGGGATCCGCCGGATTACGAACCGTACCGGAAAAGGCAGGTATGTCTGACCGGTACGGTCTGCGGACTGGAGCCCAGACGGGCGGGAAGTGAGATTGTCTGGCGAATGATGCTGTCAGACCTCGAATGGGGTAAATCCCCGGATTCCGGGAATGCAGAAGTATCGATTCCCCTCCCCGGGAAAAGATCGCGCGTTCTCTGCGTGCTGGACTGTGAACCGCCCGTAGAGATGAGCGCCCGCGTGCGGGTCACCGGAACCATGACACCCTTCCGGCCCGCATACAACGAAGGTGAATTCGACCTCCGCCTCTACGAACATATCCTGCGCGTGGCTTTTTCGCTGCGTGACACGGAAATCCTTGCCGCCTCCACACCTTCTGACCATGTGGCGGCTTCCCTTTATCATTTAAAAAAGTTCATATCGAATGTCATCGACCGCGATTTTTCGAATCAGAATTCGCCGGTCTTACAAGCCATGCTTCTGGGAGAAAAAGGCCTTCTGGAGGAAGAGACAAAAACGCTGTACCAGGGTGCGGGGATCATCCACATCCTGAGTATCAGCGGCATGCATCTGTCTCTCCTCGGAATGGGCCTTTTTTCATTGTGCAGGAGGCTTCGGATGCCAACACCTGTCTGTGCGGGCCTGTCGATCACCCTGATCTATCTGTACGGAAAAATGATCGGGATGGGGACGTCTGCCTTTCGGGCCCTGGTCATGATGACGCTCTTTATCATTTCCCTCCTGATCGGTCGCACCTATGACCTGCTCACTGCCTCCGGCATTGCCTGCATCCTGCTCCTGTTTGACCAGCCTCTCTACCTGCTCCACACGGGCTTTCAGTTTTCCTTTGCGGCAGTTCTGTCCATGGGCATCCTGATGCCGGCCCTGCCGGCGCAGCAGAGGCTCCTGCCTTCCTATGGCGAGCGGAAGAGTCTGCGGACAAGGCTGCGGGAGGGCGCGCGACGCCTGATGCCGGACGGACCGCTCAGGACACTGGCGGTGCCGGCCGGCACCCTGCCCGTCTATCTCTGGGCCTACGGGACCTTCCCGGTCTGGTCACTCCTCCTCAACCTGATCGTGATCCCCCTGATGGCCGTTGTCATGGCGGGTGCGGGATGCGCCCTGATCCCTGGCTGCATCTTGTCCCTGTGTGAGAGGGGAACAGGCGGAGTGTCAGCAGGCTTTGTTAAGGCGGGAGGACTGTTATCAGGTGCGTCAGGTGCGGCTCAGGCCGACGGAATGCTGCCTGTTCTCCTGAAAACAGTTATAAAAATCACAGCTTTCCCGGTAGAGAGGATCCTGGACCTCTACCGCCTCCTGGCAAAGTGGAGCCAGTCCCTGCCGGGACACGCCCTTGTGATCGGCCGTCCCTCACAGTGGCAAATTATCCTGTATTATCTCATGCTCGTGTTGATGGCCGCCATTTCTGACCGCCTGCAGATGCCGGATGCCCGCAGGCGGGTAGAATCCGCGTCTGTGGCAGGACAATGCGAAAACAGAGTTTCTGCGGTGGCAGCGGGAAAACTGAAAAATAAAATCCACCAATCCAGCAGTTTCAATGGGGTTCTAAAGGCCCTGACGGTAAAAATCCATTATTTGCATCGCATGCCGGAGCATCTGGCAATTGACCTCTGCCTATATTTGAAACTTCGCGACAATCGGGCACGAAGGCGCTTCGGGACGCTGTGCTGTATTCTCTGGATGGCAGTTTCGGTCCTGGTCCTGACCGCCCGCAGGCCGCCGCAGTTCGAGATGGATGTTCTCTATGTCGGCCAGGGGGACGGAATATGTATTCAGTGCGGGGGCAGGACATTTATGATCGACGGCGGCAGCACGACGAAAGACCAGTTGGCAAAATACACCCTTGTTCCCTACCTGCACTGCAGAGGAATTCGAAAGCTGGACGGCGTGATCCTGACACATGACGACGCAGATCACTGCAGCGGACTGATCGAACTCCTGGAGGCACTGGTACCGGGAGAAACTGAAGAGGAAGGTGCAAATGAGGCAGACATGGTATTGGTTAAATCAGCAGACAGTATCAGTGAGGCATCCACTGCAATGGGTGAAACTGAGAAGTGTACACACGAGGCAACTACTGCACCGGATGTTTCGAAATCAGAAAAAATGGACGTTTCGTACAGTGGAAACATATTGCAGGAAGGAAGTTCATTGACTGATCCCGTTCCGATTGGAGCGATTTACCTGCCTGACATAGCTGCGAAAAGCAAGGGAAACAATTACAGGAGAATTGAGCTTCTTGCAAAACAGGCAAACATACCTGTGGCGTACATCAGCCGCGGACAGAGGATCCGTGCTGGAAGCCTGATCATGGACTGCCTCCACCCTGCCCGTGGTGCAGCCTATGAGGACGCCAATTCCTATTCCACGACGTTATTACTACGGTACAGAGATTTTTCGGCACTCCTGACCGGAGACCTGGAGAAGGAAGGGGAGGAGGATATGCTGAAATATATACAGGGATTACACCAGAATGATCAGCAGGCCCTGCACCGGAATAATTTGCAGAAGTCTCATCAGACTCATATACAGAAACAGATACAGGTCCAGGATCCTCTGCAGCAACAATTTATGCCGTTGCACATTGATGTCCTCAAGGTCGCCCACCACGGATCCCGCAATGCAACCTCTGAGGAATTTCTCAAATACGTTGATCCGGAGATAGCTGTTATATCTGCCGGGGCGGGTAATATGTATGGACATCCACACCGGGAATTGTTGGACAGGCTTTCCGGGAACGGAATTCCCTGGGAGAGGACAGACCGGAGCGGGGAGATTAAGATTTACCGGTGGAAAAGCCGAATCAGGATAAAACCTTTTTTCAGCAGGCCGATCAGACAGGTTTTCTCCGTAATAAGGAGTGATACTTTACTTGCATCTCTATAGTTGGTATTAACCTCAGAGGTTAATATGATTATTGACAGAATGAAACGCAGGCGTTAATATCTAATTAACCCCTGAGGTAAAACTGAACGAAGGGGGGATTCGTGAAAATCACATACAAAAACAAAAAGATAGAGAGAATCTGCAGGAATGCAAAAACTGCAGAAAGAACCTATGGAAGGGAGATGGCGGAAAAAATACACCAGCGCATAGACGAATTAACCGCGTCAGATAATGTGGAAATGATGGTCAGGTTTCATATGATTGATCAATGATCAGGAGGAAGCAGTATAGTGAGGAGCAGAAGTATTATTGCAACGCCGCCCGGGGCGACGATCAAAGAACAGCTAATCGACAGAGGAATGAGCCAGAAAGAGTTTGCTGTAAGGATGGATATGTCCGAAAAACATATAAGCAGGCTCATCAACGGCGACGTGCAGCTTACACCTGAAGCTGCAGTCAGGCTGGAGATGGTACTTGGTGTTCCGGCAAAGTTCTGGAATAATCTCGAAGCAATCTACAGAGAAAAGATTGTAAAAGCAGAAGCCGAAAAAAGAATGGAAGCTGATGAAGCAATAGCAAGGAAATTGCCTTATGGAGAAATGGCGAAATATGGATGGGTTCCGGCGACCAGAAATATGAGGGAGAAAGTTGTTAATCTCAGAAAATATTTCGAAGTGGTTTCACTTGCAATACTGGAAAATGACCAGATTACAAAGATTGCATGTCGAAGACTGGCAATGTCAGAGAAGAGTGACCTCGCCCTGATCGCCTGGACTCAGGAAGCAAAACTGAAAGCCCGGGAAATGCAGACCGGTAAGGTCAATATAAAAGGGCTGGCCTCATCGATACCCGAGATTTGGAAACAGACTAATACGGCTTCATTGGATTGTTTTACACGGACAAAAGATATTCTTGCAAAACATGGCATAGCGCTGGTATTTCTTCCTCATCTGAAGGGCTCTTCCCTGCAGGGAGCGACTTTTATGGATGGGAACAGAATTGTTGTGGGACTTGTCACAGAGAAAAAGGATGCGGAGAAGATCCGGTTCAATCTGTTTCATGAGCTTGCACATATTGTCCTCGGCCATGTTGGAAAAACTGGTGGAACATCAGAGGAAGAAGAAAAGGCTGCTGATGAATGGGCAGCGGAGAAATTGACGGGTGTCCTGACTGGGTAAAAAAGCCGGACGGGAGCCAGACATTTTGCGGCAACCTTTGCGAGTGGTAAAAATGTAAAGAAAGAATCAGTGGAGACAATCACTAAAACAAATTGCAGCTTCGTGGCACGGAGGTCGGAATCTCTATCAGGGATCTCGACCTTCTTACGATAGGACTGGTCTTGGATATGTGGACGGAGAAAGCTAATGATGGCGTGAAATATGCTAGAGTTGCTGACCAAAGCGACTTTGATAAGTTTTGAGTGCAAACTCTGATTTTTGACGGATGGAAAAACATACGCTCCACTCTTTCGAGGGTGGAGCGCCTTTTTTCTGTTCTTCCTTGAGAAGACCCGATAATTATGATAGAATCAAACATAAGCAAAACATAAAAGAAGGATGTAGGCAGATGAAAAAGGCTTGTCATCACAGTTGTGTTCGTCATCGTTCTAAAGGTAATCTTATGGTATCCTTTTCGTTAAAACAGTAATTTAAAAAAGGAGCGAGAAACGCTATGAAGATGAACGGTAATCTGAAGAAACAGGTGGAAGAAACCACCAATAAAGAGAGTCTCATCGAGCAGGCCGGCATGCCGCTGACCGACGACGAGCTGAACATGG